>JALUUZ010000513.1 GCA_027021095.1 Gammaproteobacteria bacterium | reverse complement strand
CGTCGTACGCACCAAAAGCGCGTTCAGAGCAGTTTGCTGATGTCGATCCGTGCCGGCGGGATATTGTTCCAGATTACCTTGGAGCCTGTACGCCGGGATTTCAGTTTCAGGATTCGTTTACGGCGCAGGTCGTAGGTAAACTGGATCAGCGTACAGCCTGGGGGCAGCACCTTGGACAGTTCCTGGCTGATTTTTTTGACCGAGTCGGCCGGTAGTGATTTCAATGGCAGTCCGGAGATCACGGCAGAAACCTTGGTGTTTTTCGGGATCCAGCGGCTGATACTTTCCGCGTCATCCTCAATGATGTTGACACCCTTGAATTTTTCACGCAGCAGTTTACACAGCGGCCGGGAGCGTTCGAAGACATAGAGCTTCTCGGCAGGCACGCCATGTTTCAGGATGGCGTTGGTAATCGACCCGGTACCACCACCCAGTTCGATGATGATGCCGTCGACCGGCAGTGGAATGGCCGCTGCCATGGAGTTGGCCAGCTTGCTCGAACTCGGGCAGGCGGCACCCATGGCTTTCGGGTTTTTGATGATTTCTTTGAAGAAAAACAGCAGCGAGGCTGAGCGGGTGGTTTTCCATGCGCGGTAGATCTGAAACGGTGCGGTACTGAACCTCTTGCCAACATGGATAATCGCTTTTCTCATCGTTACTAACCCCTGGGCTGAGACTCAATCCGTTCGCAGGGCGGGTTGGCCCGCATTTCTCACCACCCTTCTACTGCGACGGCGCCATGGCACGCCCTGGCTGGCTTTCGCTCTGTCGGCGTGCTCGACATAGTGTCGACTATGCCTGCGCGTTCCTCGGTCGCGAAAGCCACCCAGGCCGCACCCTTGCTCCGTCTCGCGACGAACGGTGGTGAGAAAGGCGGGCTGGCCCGCGCCATGCAAAAAGGTGATTTTGCTATACACTCAAAAAACAGCATAACGTATTCTCTATTGTGTCACAACAACCTGGGTCAAATAGCCGAACCCGTTCTCATTCGGCCGACAGCGGATAGTTTTTGCCCAGTGCCGGCGCACTGACAAAGAGTCAACTATGCTGGAAGCAGGTGTTAATCTGAAATTTTGCGTCATCGAAAGCGGCCTGGGCGACTGAACATGACACTGCGTAATTACAAGGACCACGCTCCATGTCTCGGGAAAGACGTGTATGTCGATGCGCATGCGCTGGTGATCGGTGACGTGGAAATCGGTGATGACAGCTCTGTCTGGCCGATGAGTGTCGTGCGTGGTGATGTAAACTCGGTGCGCATAGGCCGCCGGGTAAACATACAGGATGGCAGTATCCTGCACGTGACGCACCGGCGCCCGCAATTACCTGATGGATTTCGTTTGGTAATCGGCGATGAGGTGACCATCGGTCACCATGTCATCCTGCATGGTTGTCACATTCACAGCAAGGTACTGGTTGGTATGGGGTCGATTATCATGGATGGCGCTGAGGTCGGGTCCGGTACACTGATTGGGGCAGGTAGCCTGGTGACCGAGCACAGCAGGCTCGAGGGCGGCTACCTGTGGCTTGGCCGGCCTGCGGTGAAAAAGCGCAGGTTGACGCATGAGGAGCATGAATTGCTCGTTTATGCGGCAGAACATTATGTCAAGCTGAAGAACGACTATCTCTGACTGTTTACCGGAAAACGTGGTAAAATTTTACACATTTTCGGTGACAATGCGTCAAACTTTGAAGCCTGTCTATTTTTCCATGCCGGTTATCAATAGAATTGCCCAAGAAGACACCTGTTTGAAGACGGGAGCCGCATAATTGAGGAGGGAGCAATGATCAGAATATCATCAATTAATATTATTCTAATAAGCCTGGTATTGATGGTGGCTTGTGGTGCTTCCTATCAACCGGGCCAAAAGGTGTGGATCGATATTCCTGGAAAGCGGCTTGCGCAGGATGGTTATGCAGTCGCCAGGGTAAAGCGTGTCGATGGCGACCGTGTGTCTGTCGTGGTGCTGAAACTGCAGGCCGGGGCACATACGCCGCTGGCAAGAACGCTGCGCAAGCCACGGGCTGTCGTCAGTGTCGACAGGATCAAGGACTACAAAACCGGGTCAGCCGATTTCCGGGCCAAGAAGCAGGCCTACCGGTGGCTTGTGGCACTGGCCGCTGGAAGGAAGCTCGGCGAACGGAAGCTGGATGTAATCGAAGACGTCGCAGACCGGGTCGGTTCCGCGGAAATGGCGGCAACAGTCGCGCTGTACCGGCTTAAACAGGACTATTTGGAAGACAAGTTGTCTACCCGGGAAAAACTGAACAACATCCCGACCTTGCTTGGCAAGCTGGAGTCGCTGGCGCAGGAGCATGGCGCGACAAACCAGGTTCGCCGGCAGCTGGCTGTTTCCCGGCTGCTTGCTCCCTTCCTTGACAGTCGCCCGATGGTGGTGCGCAAAGCCAGGCTGAAACGGCAAAAGGGTGAGATGCCAAGAAACCTGTTTACCAACTATGCGGCTGGTACGATCTCCGAGATACGCAGGCTGCTCGATTCG
>JALUUZ010000512.1 GCA_027021095.1 Gammaproteobacteria bacterium | reverse complement strand
TTTCGGCCGTGCGGCGGCCAACCACATGATCGGATTCTTGAAAGAGACCCGGTATCATCGCCCGTTGGCCGCAGACAGTGTCGACAAGGCGCTGGCGCGCCTGGCGCGTTGGGACAAGAAAACAGGTGACGAGTCCGTCAGCGAAATCAAGCGCGAACTGCAGCGGGTGATGGAGACGCATTGTGGTGTGTTCCGTACCGATAAGGTGCTGCGGGAGGGGATCGAACAAGTCAATGCTTTGTCGGAACGATTGATGCATGCCTGTCTGCAGGACCACAGCCAGGTATTCAATACCGCGCGTATCGAGGCCTTGGAACTCGAAAACCTGATGGCGATCGCCCGCGCCACCGTGGTGTCGGCGCAGGCGCGCACGGAAAGCCGTGGCGCACATTCACGCGTGGATTTTACCGAGCGTGACGATGAGCACTGGCTCAAGCACAGCCTTTACTTTGACGATGAACAGCGGCTCGATTACAAGCCGGTAAGAACCAAACCGATGACTGTCGAGTCTTTTCCACCTAAAGCGCGGGTTTATTGACGATGCGATTCAGAATTCACCGCTATAACCCGGAACAGGATCAGGCACCCTACATGCAGGAATTCGATCTTCCGGAAGCCGGGCCTGGCATGATGCTGCTCGAAGCACTGCTGCGATGCAAGGAAATCGACGAAACCCTGAGCTTTCGCCGTTCCTGCGGTGAAGGCGTGTGCGGCTCGGATGCAGTCAATATCAACGGCGTCAACGGCCTGGCGTGTATTACACCATTGGCCGAGTTGAAAGACCCGGTGGAAGTCAGGCCGTTGCCGGGCCGGCCGGTGATCCGCGATCTGATCGTCGACCTGAGTGGTTTTTACCGCCAGTACCGTGCGGTCAAGCCTTACCTGATTCTGCATGACCCTGAACCGGAAGTGGAACTGTTGCAGTCGCCGGAAGAACGTGACCAGTTGGATGGTCTGTATGAATGTATCCTGTGTGCCTGTTGTTCGACCGCCTGCCCGTCGTTCTGGTGGAACCCGGACAAGTTTCTGGGTCCGGCCGCACTGCTGCAGGCCTGGCGCTTTATCGCCGACAGCCGCGACCAGGCCACCGAAGAACGGCTGGCGGCGCTGGATGGTCCTTACCGGATCTTTCGTTGTCATACCATTATGAATTGTGTGGAAGTGTGCCCCAAAGGCCTGAACCCGACCAGAGCGATCGGCCGGATCAAGCTGCGGATGTTAAAACAGTCTCTATAGGCGATTGATTTTAAACGAGGTGTAGAATGCGCTTGGACTCAGGCCTGGAACAGCAGTTATACTGGCGTTGCCGCCGGGGAATGCTTGAACTGGATATAATGCTACAAGGATTCTTCCAGAAGGACTACAATAGACTAGATGAGACAGGAAAAAAGGCGTTTATCCGCCTGCTGGATTTACCCGACGCAGTGCTGCTGGAGCTGCTGTTCTGCCGTACTGTGAGTTCGGACCAGGAGATCGATCGTGTCATTAAACAAATCAGAGCAGTCACTACACATTGAGCCGCGCAGTTCTCGCCAGCTGGCGATCCTGCTGCTGGTGCTGCACGGGATGGCGATGGGCGTGGTGGCCAATCTGGATCTGCCCGGCTGGCTGTTGGCGGGCCTGGTCGGCAGTGTCGTTGTCATGCTCTATGGCAGCTGGCACATCTATGTGCTCGGTAGCGGCAAGAAGTCGATCAAAGTGATGGTGTGGGACGACGAAGGGAACTGGAAGCTGATCACCGCTGAACGCAAATCGATCGAGGCGGAACTGCTGCCTTCGAGCTTCGTGTTTCCACGGATGCTGGTGTTGCATTTTATGTCGACCGGCCGCAAAAAATACTCGACGGTACTGATGCCGGATTCGATCGACCCCGGCTTGTTTCGCAAACTGCTGCTCCGGTTGCGCTTCGAGACCTGACAGTCTCAACCCCATTGGGAACCATACCACACCCTTGCTCCGTCTCGCTACGAACGGTGGTTAGTTTACCGGGACCAGAAACGAATTGTCGGTTGAAAATCTTCTGGCGGCCTGCAGGATCGTTGGCTGCGGTGTTTTGCTGTTGTCAGGACGCGGGTAATCGAGCGTGTAGTGCAGGCCGCGGCTTTCGCGCCGCTGGCGTGCGGAGCGGATGATCAGGTCGGCGACCACGGTCAGGTTACGCAATTCGATCAGGTCGTTGGTGACGCGGAAATTACCGTAGTATTCGTCGATCTCGTGCAGCAGCAGATCGACCCGGCTGGCGGCGCGTTGCAGCCGCTTGTTGGTGCGTACGATGCCGACGTAGTCCCACATGAAGCGGCGCAGTTCGTCCCAGTTGTGCGCTACCACGACCTCTTCATCGGAGTCGGTGACCCGGCTTTCATCCCATTCCGGCAGTGCGGGGGGTGGTTTGACCTTGTCCGCCGAGGCAAGAATATGCTGCTGTGCGGCCATCGCAAACACCAGGCATTCGAGCAGTGAGTTGCTGGCCATTCTGTTTGCGCCATGCAGCAGCGTACAGGCGGTCTCGCCGATCGCATACAGGCCCGCGATGTCGGTCGTGGCGTTGAGATCGGTCAGTACCCCGCCGCAGGTGTAGTGTGCCGCCGGCACCACCGGGATCGGCTGGGTACAGAGGTTGTAGCCGAACTCGAGGCACTTGGCATAGACATTGGGGAAATGCGTGGTGATGAATTTCGATGGTTTGTGGCTGATGTCGAGATACACGAAATCGCTGCCAAGGCGTTTCATTTCGTGATCGATCGCGCGCGCGACGATATCACGCGGTGCCAGTTCTCCGCGTGAATCGAAGCGCTGCATAAAACGGCTGCCATCCGGCAGCAGCAGTTTGCCGCCTTCACCGCGAATCGCCTCGGTGATCAGGTAGGACTTGGCGTGCGGGTGGTACAGGCAGGTCGGATGGAACTGGTTGAATTCCATGTTGGCAATCCGGCATCCAGCACGCCAGGCCATCGCAATACCGTCTCCGGTGGAGCTGTCCGGGTTGCTGGTGTACAGGTAGACCTTGCTTGCACCACCGGTGGCAAGGACGACGAAGCGGGCGCGAAAGACTTCGATATGACGGCTGGCTTTGTCAAACACATACGCACCGACACAGCGGTTGGGCGACAGCCCGAGCTTTTCTGTGGTAATCAGGTCGATCGCCAGGTGTTGTTCGTAGACCGCAATGTTGGGGTGCTGCTTGACTTGCTGCTCAAGCGTGGTTTCGATCGCAAGCCCGGTGGCGTCTGCGGCGTGGAGCACCCGGCGGTGACTGTGTCCGCCTTCCTTGGTCAGGTGGTATCCGCGGTCAGGCTGGTCCGGATCCTGGTAACTGAAACGAACGCCCTGGTCGATCAGCCAGCGGACTGCCTGCGGGCCTTTTTCGACCGTAAACCGGACGACCTCCGGATCACACAGGCCGGCACCGGCCTCGAGGGTGTCTTCGATGTGCGCGGCAAACGAGTCGTCTTGTTGGTCGAGCACCGCTGCGATGCCACCCTGTGCATACAGGCTGGAGCCTTCAGCCAGGCTGTTTTTCGACACCAAGGCGACAGACAGGGAGGGCGCAAGCTTCAGCGCGACCGTCAGTCCGGCAGCACCGCTGCCGATTACCAGCACGTCAGCATATTTTTGGCTGTTCATCGTGTTGCCCATTTCCCGGCCCGCTGTCGGGTTTTGCCGGGGTTGGTATTCAAGTGGCTGAAGTCATTATAAATAATCCAAGCCGTCCAGGTGTTTGATTATACTGAGTCGTGGCTGCAAAAACGAGCACTATCGGTATACAACGTGAACACGGCAGGCTGTGTGAGGTCGGTAGCGTAATATACTGTATAATGGTGCAGAACAGCAGACAGCGGCGCCGTTTTGTTCCGGTGCGCATTGCCTGTCCCGTTCACAGCGAGCCGGTGCGTGGGGCGGGCAGGACGGGCGGCACTGCAGCCGCGGTCTTTGCCTGCTTTTAGTGGCGTTTTTAGCGGTATTGTTGACACGGATCAATTTGGCCAGAGAATAGAACCTTTGGAACCCAGGTTGGTCTATTAAGCTAGACACGGGGAACCGTGTGAGAAGGGGTAGCCCGGATGGGCGAAGAGACAAGCGATCAGGAACTGGTTCTGCAGGTGCAAAAGGGTGAGAAGGCAGCCTTCGATATTCTGGTAAGCAAGTACCAGCATCGGATCGTCAGCCTGGTTTCGCGCTATGTCAAAGACACGAGCGAGGCGCTCGATGTGGCCCAGGAGGCGTTTATCAAGGCTTACCGTGCCATACCCCGGTTTCGCGGTGACAGTGCTTTTTATACCTGGCTGTACCGCATTGCGATCAATACGGCCAAGAATCACCTGGTGGCGCTGGATCGCCGGCCGCCGGCCGCAGACATCGATGCCGTCGAGGCGGAGCAGTACGAGAGCGCGGTGTTACTCAAAGAGACCGACACGCCGGAGTCGCTGGTGGCCAGAGACGAGATCGAAAAAGTGATTTACAAGGCGATCAGTGATCTGCCGGAGGACCTGAAAACGGCGATCACGCTGCGTGAATTCGAAGGCATGAGTTATGAAGAGATTGCGATCACCATGGAATGTCCGGTCGGTACTGTGCGCTCGAGGATTTTCCGGGCTCGCGAGGCGATCGACAATAAGTTGAACGGATTGATATAGGGATGTAAGTAAGATGAATCGGACGTTGCAAACAGGCAGCCGAAAGGGTCAAGGTGATGACGATGACTAGTGAAAAATTACGTGAACAGGTTTCCGCGTTCCTGGACGGAGAACTCTCTGCTGAAGAAACCGCCTTGTTGTTGAAGCGGCTTGCAACAAACCCGGAACTGCTGGAGACGGCAAGCCGTTTTCAACTGATCAAGGATACGTTGAACAAGCATACCCCGGACTGCGTCGATCGCAATTTCAGCCGGCGCCTGCATGAGCGCCTGCGGTTCGAGGCTCCCCATTCCGGTCCGGCAGGAGGTACCCAGGAGCCGGAGACCGCCGCGCAGGTGGTTTCAGGCCGTTGGAAAAAGTCCTTGGCAGGGGTTGCGCTCGCCGCTTCCGTGGCAGTAGTGACGGTGCTCGGTATCCGTCTGCTGCAGGTGCCGGAATCCACGGTGAAGGGTAACAATATCGCTGAGAGCAGGTATCAGCAGCATAACAGGGGAACACGCTGGTCGGTCAGCGAGAAGGAAGTCAGTTCGAGGTTGAACAGCCTGCTGGTCAACCATAGTGAATACACTTCCAGTACCGGCCTGAAGGGGCTGTTTAATTTCGTGCAGGTGGCTGGCTACGATGCCGAATGACACCAGGACTGGAGGACGCTGAGTTGCGTGTCGTACTCATTGGCTGTTTGTGGGCGCTGGTCCAGGGTGTCTTTGCGGCACAGACCGACGCAGACGCCGTCAAATGGTTGCAGCGCATGGCGACGGCGGTCAAGACCCTGAATTACCGGGGTACCTTTGTCTATATCCATCACAAGCAGATCGAGGCGATGCGGATCATTCACAAGGTGGATGCCAACGGGGAGCGTGAACGCCTGGTGTCGCTCAACGGTGCTGCCCGGGAAATCATCCGTGACCAGAACCGCCTGACCTGTATTCTGCCGGACAAGAAATCGGTCGTGGTGGAGAAAAGCCGCAGCCGTAAAATCGTTCCGGAAGCCCTGCTGCAGTTCTTGCCGGCGTTGAAACAGCACTATTCGTTCAAGGTCGTCGGCGACGGCCGCATTGCCGGGATGCACACCAAGGTGATCGCGGTGATTCCGAAAGACCGTTACCGTTACGGACACCGCCTGTGGCTCGACAAGAAGACAGCAATGCTGTTGAAATCGGATGTGGTCGATGTCAAAGGTACTATCATCGAGCAGTTGATGTTTACCAGCTTGAAGATCGTCGATCATATCGACGACAAGGCATTGCAGCCGGGCGTTCCGAAAACAGGTTTCAAACTCTACCAGCAGTTGCAGAAGCCGGTGATCCAGCAGGCACCGAAACACTGGAAGATCGGCCGGCTGCCGCCGGGCTACAAATTGAAGATGTATGCCGAACACGGCCTGCCGACCAGCAAGATGCCGGTCGATCATTATGTCTATACCGACGGCCTGTCGTCAGTGTCGGTCTACATCGAGAAACCCGGCAAGCAAAAGAAGATGCCGTTGCGCGGGCTTTCGCGCATGGGCGCGGTCAACGCCTTTGGCAAGGTCGTCGACGGCTACCAGATCACCGTGGTCGGTGAAGTCCCGGCGGCGACCGTGGCCTTGATCGGCAAATCGGTCAGGATGTTATCGAAACCGGCAAAACCAGGCGGGGAGCCAAATGATTGAACAGGCGGCACGTGTGGTCAAGACTGCGCCGGGCTATGCGTGGCTCGAGGCTGAAAGCGGTTCGGCCTGCGGGCAGTGCAGCAGCAAGGCAGGCTGTGGCCAGTCTGCGCTGACCAAGCTTTTCCGTCCCCGGGCGACGCTCCTGAAGGTGCGCACGGGGCAGTTGCCGCTGCACGGCGGTGACCGGGTGCTGATTGGGATCAGTGAACGCGTGGTGTTGTTCAGTGCCCTGATCCTTTACCTGGTGCCGCTGTTTTTTCTGTTGGCGTTTGCGATTGCCGGCTACCAGTTGGTGGTGTCACTGCAGCCTGGTGCCGGCCTGGCGTCGACCGCCAACCTGGTTTCGATCCTGTCGGGCGCGGCCGGCTTCTACCTCGGGTTCCGGTTCGCCCGGCGGCGCGCACAGCGGTTGACCGCCGCACCGGAAACCGCCCCGGTGATTCTGCGCCGCCTGTAGCGGGTTTGCTGTGCCCTGCCGGCGTTGGCGTGCGCTTGATTCTTTTTTAGGATATCACTATACTTCATTGATTTTTCAAGAAAATACCTGCATTCTTCGGCGGGTGCCGGTGCGGTTCGTGTCTTGGTGCGGGAGTGTGTCATAATAGCGCCGGGTTTTTCCAGTGACGACATAGAGCGGGATTTTGCAAAACCGAGTAACGATTTATATCAAAACAGGGTGCCATCTATGTGAGCAGATGGTGGCCGAGCTTGCAGCCTGTCAACCGCGGTTCAACCTGGAGATCGATACCGTGGCGATCGAGGACAGCGAGGCGTTACTGGAGCGCTACGGCCATAAAGTGCCGGTGCTGGTCAAGGATGAACAGGAGATCTG
>JALUUZ010000511.1 GCA_027021095.1 Gammaproteobacteria bacterium | reverse complement strand
GTACGGCTATACCGATGATCACCAGTGATTCGAGCATCGCGACCAGAAAGATCACCAGCCCGGCATAGGTCGGGTTCTGGCTGATCCATTCGCCAAGCCAGGTAAAGAAATTGAAGAGAGAATCGATTATTTTTCCTGCCCCCGGTTACTCAGTCTTACCATGGTCTACAAGGCTTTGAGTGCCTGTGCTGCGGCGTCAAGCGTCGCATCGATATCTTCGTGGCTGTGTACCGATGAAACAAACCCGGCCTCGAACGGTGAGGGTGCAAGATAGACTCCCTGTGCGAGCATCTGGTGAAAGAATTTTTTAAACTGTTCAGTGTTGCACGCACTGGCCTGGCCGAAGTTGGTGACCGGCTTCTCAGCGGTAAAGAACAACCCGAACATGCCGCCGACCTGGTTGGTCGTCAGGGGAATCCCCAGTTGCGTGCCAAGCCGCTCCAGTCCTTGGGTCAGGCGCCGGGTTTTTTCCGTCAGCGCGGTATAGAAGCCCGGCTGCCGAACCAGTTGCAGCGTCGCATAACCTGCGGCCATCGCCACCGGGTTGCCAGACAGTGTGCCTGCCTGGTAGACCGGTCCCAGCGGGGCGATCTGCTGCATGATTTCGCGGCGGCCGCCGAACGCGCCGACCGGCATCCCGCCGCCGATGATCTTGCCGAGCGTGGTCAGGTCCGGTGTCACCTGGTAGTGTGCCTGGGCGCCGCCGGCGGCGACCCGGAACCCGGTCATGACCTCGTCGAAGATCAATACCGCGCCATACCTGTCACACTGTGTACGCAGCGCCTGTAAAAATCCTTCCGTAGGGGGAATGCAGTTCATGTTGCCTGCCACCGGTTCGACGATGATGCAGGCGATCTGTTCACCAAGCGAGGCAAACGTCTGTTCGACCTGTTCAATGTCGTTATAGTTCAGCGTCAGCGTGTGTTCGGCCAGCGCGGCAGGAACGCCGGGCGAGGTCGGCACGCCAAGGGTCAATGCACCGGATCCGGCCTTGACCAGCAGCGAATCCGAATGGCCATGATAACAGCCTTCGAACTTGACGATCTTGTCACGCCCGGTAAAGCCTCGCGCCAGGCGCAGCGCAGTCATCGTCGCCTCGGTGCCGGAGTTGACCATACGTACCATCTCGATCGAAGGCACCAGTTCGCAGACCAGCCGGGCCATGTCGATCTCGATTTCGGTCGGTGCGCCGAATCCAAGGCCGTTGTCGATCGTTGACCTGACCGCTTCGAGGACGTCTGGATGTGCGTGACCGGCGATCATCGGTCCCCAGGAAGCGACATAATCGATATAGCGTTTGCCGTCGACATCGAACAGGTAGGCGCCTTTCGCGCTGTGGAAGAAGACCGGGTCGCCGCCGACCCCATGGAAGGCCCGTACCGGAGAGTTGACCCCGCCGGGAATGCAGTGTTGTGCCTGGGTGAACAGGGTATGAGAGCGTGTCATCGTTTATTCCTCTGGATTGAACAGCGCGCAAAATGCTTGTGCACTGGATTTTATGTCATGCTGATCGAACAGGCCACTGATTACTGCAAGCATGTCTGCGCCATGAGTGATCAGTGGCGCAGCATTCTGCGGTAGTATTCCGCCGATCGCAGCGACGGGCACAGTCAGTCTGCGTTTGGCCTCAGCCAACAGTCGCAGCTCGGCCCTGACAGCATCCGGCTTGACGGCTGACGGAAAGAAGGAGCCAAATGCAACATAGTTTGCCCCCTGGTCTTGTGCTTGCAGTGCCAGTGTCAGCCGGTTATAACAGGAAGCACCGATTATCGCGTCAGCGCCGAGCCTGCGGCGGGCAGCCGCCAGGCTTTGGTCGTTGCGGCCAAGGTGTACGCCTTGTGCGTCACAGGCCAGCGCCAGTTCGATATCGTCGTTGACCAGGAACAGCGTGTGGTATCGCCGGCACAGTGTGGCGAGCGCGCCGGCCTGTTCGAGTCGGCGCCGGCTGTTCGTGCTTTTGTCACGGTACTGAACGATGGTGGCTCCGCCGAGAATCGCCTGCTCGACAGCCGCGAGCAGTGTCTGCGTTTCGTCGTACTGCGGTGTAATTGCGTAAAGACCGTGCAGGGGTGTTTTCATCGATCGGCTCGGGCGGTCAGCAGGGGTCCTGGGTCCAGTACAGGCGATTCGGAATAAGCTGTCCTTTGCCCAATTGGTAGGCCTGCTTCAGGCTGCCCCAGGTATATTCTTGTGCCTGCAGTACTGCCGACAAGGGTGAATGATTCTGGGCGATCAGGCCGGCGATACTCGCGGCCAGCGTACAGCCGGAACCGTGAAACCGGCCCGGCAGCCGTTTCCAGTGAAATTCTTCTTTTTCCTGCTGCAGGTGATAAAGTGTATTGACGATTTCGTTCGAGTCGAGATGGCCGCCGGTAATCAGCACGTACTCACACTCGAGTGCCAGCAGTGTTTCAGCGCAGGCATGCAGATCCTTGGAGTTGTTGCCAAGCACCGCAGAGAGGGTTTGTGCTTCGAGATGGTTTGGGGTCAGGATATTCGTGGCCGGCAGCAGTTCCTGCGCCAGCACAGAAATAAACCGGGTGTCGGCCAGGCGTGTGCCGGCGCCGGTGGCCAGAATCGGGTCGAGAATGATCGGAATATCGGCATAGTCGTCGATAAGTTTTCTTAATTCGTAAATAAGCCCGACATTTCCCAACAGTCCGATCTTGATCGCTGCGATCGGGATATCGTCGAGCACGGTCCGTGCCTGGGCCATGATCTTATCGATGGATACTGGATAAATACTTTTAATATCAACAGTGTCTTGTTCAGTCAGTGCGGTGATGACCGGGCAGGCATGGCAGCCGTGACTGGACAGGGCTTCGATATCCGCCTGGATCCCTGCGCCTCCCGATGGATCGAGCCCGGAAAAAACAAGGACAGCTGGAATAGTGGTGGTTGGCATTGGTTTTTCTTTTCTTTTAAAAAATATCAGGCACAATATGCTCTTTGTCACAGTCTCTATTCTAAGCCTGAACGCGCCTGGAATAAATGCCTGTCAGGCATTAATACGATAAGACATGTTGGAGTGAAAATGAAGAAATATATGTGTGTCATCTGCGGGTTTGTTTATGACGAGGCGGAGGGTCATCCGGATGACGGGATCGCGCCTGGCACGAAATGGGAGGACGTACCGTTGAACTGGGTTTGTCCTGAATGTGGTGCCAGTAAAGAGGATTTCGAAATGATCGAGGTTTGAGTAGTTGTGTTTCGGTTATTGCCTGGAAGCTGGTCCGGCTTCCAGGTAGACGGTTTCAGTTGAGATCCTGCCATCATCGGCCAGGTGAAACCAGCGGTAGCCGGGTGTTTGTGTCGTCGTCGCGAAGTCAGCCTGTGCGGGTTTGAACTGGATACAGGTCGACGGTGTGCCGAACAGTTCGATTTCTTTGTGCCTGCCGTGGAAAGGTTGATGTATATGCCCCCAGGTGACGGCACGTACCTGCGGGTGGCGTTCGAGTACGGCAAACAGGGCTTCGGCGTTGGCGAGCATGATGCTGTCGAGCCATTCGCTTCCTACCGGTACTGCATGGTGATGTACACAGATCATCGTGTGCAGACTGTCGTATGCCGTCAACAGTGTGTCGAGCCGCGTAAGTTCCTGGTCGGACAGGCGGCCTCCGACCTCGCCTGCAACCAGTGAGTCGAGCAGTATAAACTGCCAGCGCCCCGCCTGGTGAAACCCGGGCTGCATCTGTTTGTCGAAGGTGGCCCGCATCAGCGCCAGGTCATCGTGATTGCCCGGCAGCACGAGCACCGGCTGTCGCAGTCCGGAAAAGGCCTGGCGGAAGTGGTGATAGGCCGGTTGTCCGCCATCGTGTGTCAGGTCGCCGGTGACCAGTACCAGGTCGAACGGGTTCTGCTGTGCATGCTGCACACATCGTTGCAGGGTGTGCCAGGTATTGACCTGTTTCAGTGTCGTGGTGGTATCGTCGAACAGGTGGGTGTCGCTGAACTGGATTATTTTAAGCATAGTGGTATTGTAGGGTATTCTGCGGTTTTTGACACCCGCCAATGTTTTTCAAGGAGCGCCGATGTCGAATAGAACACTGTCACTCGATGAGCGATTGTACGATTACCTGCTGTCTGTTTCGGTGCGAGAGACCGATGTGCAGAAACAGTTACGTGCAGAAACGGCGGCCGACCCGATGGCGGTGATGCAGATTTCACCGGAGCAGGCCCAGTTCATGGCCTTTCTGGTTACGCTGACCGGTGCCCGCAGGGCACTGGAGATAGGTGTCTATACCGGCTACAGTGCGCTGGCGGTGGCGATGGCATTGCCCGACGACGGCGAGCTGGTCGCCTGTGACATCAGCGAACACTGGACTGCGATTGCCGGCAAATACTGGAAGCTGGCGGGCGTCGAGAACAAGATCGTGTTGCGCCTTGCCCCGGCGTTGCAGACACTGGATCAGCTGTTGGCACAAGGTCAGCAGGAGAGTTTCGATTTCGTTTTTATCGATGCGGACAAGACCAGCTATACGGCGTATTACGAACGTGCATTGCGCCTGCTGCGGCCCGGCGGTTTGGTGCTGGTGGATAATGTGTTATGGTCCGGTGCCGTTGCGGATCCGGCCGTCAGTGACCAGGATACCGTGGCGATCCGTGAGTTCAATCGCCAGGTAAAGGACGATCCTCGGGTCGTGCTCAGCATGCTGCCGGTGGGAGATGGCCTGACGTTGCTATTGAAAAAACAGGCCGGGTGGTGAGCAATGCGGGCTAGATGGTTCAGTCTTGTGGATGCAGTTTTCCTACTTTCCAGAAGATGAAATCGTCGAACCCATAGGTTTTGTCAGTATTGATTTCCTGGCCGGGTTTCATCAGCGCGATACCCACGGTGGTGACCGAGCCGGTCACTTTGTCGATCGAGTCTTCACCATAGTGTGCACGTAATGCAAGGTGGTTGATCTGCTGACCGTTGGGTTGAATCTTTTTATGCGTCTCGACGATGAAGTACTGGGTGTTTTCCGGTCCGTTGATGATTCCCATTCCAGTGGCCGTCAGAGGATTGGGTCCATTGAATTCTTCTGCATCGTAGATTTCGAGAAGATAGTTATGCTCGGTCATCAGAAATCCCCTGTATCAAGTTATACAACCAGTTTTACTGCCTTTGTTTCAAGTGCCAGGCTGAATAAGTGGTCTTCAGATTTATGCGATGACAGAAAGGGCGTCCAGTCCAGCGAGTGTCAATACTTTAACTTTTTAGGCGCGCAGGCGCAAGCCTCCAGTGGCTTGATAAAAACCTTAGAATTGCGCTGGAAATTGTACAGTTTCTGTTTTTCCAGCGGTAAAGAAGACAGGCTGGCCTGTTGGTAGCCATGTTCGATAAACCAGTGCGCCGACTGGGTCGTCAACACGAAAAGATGACGTAGACCAGCCATGCCGGCCTTGTTTTCCAATGTCTGGATGAGTCGTTGGCCGTGTCCCTGGTGCTGGTAGTCCCGGTGTACGGCCAGGCACGCCAGTTCTCCATAGTGCTGTTCCGGGTAAGGGTAGAGTGCCGCACAACCGATTACCATGCCGTCGCGTTCGATGACAGTGAAATTTTCGATTTCGGTTTCCAGCAGCTCGCGTGAGCGTTTGACCAGTACACCGTTTTCCTCGTAAGGGTGCAGCAGCTCGAGAATGCCGCCGACATCCGCGTTTGCCGCGGTGCGTACCGACTCATACTGATCGGCATTGATCAGCACCCCGCAGCCATCACGAGTGAACAGCTCCACGAGCAACGCACCATCCTGGGTGTAGTCGATCAGGTGTGCACGTTGTACGCCGTGACTGCAGGTCTCGACGGCGGACTCGAGTTGGCGCCTGATGTTGGGGCGCGACGGCGGTTCGTCGGTCAACAGTTGCCGTGCTTCGCTGACGGTCAGGTGCATGACTGCCGGTTTACCATCGGCAGACAGGTTGCCTTCGGTCAGCAGAATCAGTTTGTCTGCGTGGATGCGTACGGCGATCTGCTGTGCCACTTCTTCGGCACGCAGGTTGAATACCTCGCCGGTTGCAGAATACCCCAAGGGTGACAGCAACACGATTTCACCACAATCGAGCCGTGCTGAAATGGATTCGGTATCGATACGCCTGACGTGGCCGGTGTGTTTGAAGTCGACGCCATCGACCACACCGATCGGCCGGGCGGTGACATAGTTGCCGGACGCAACCCGGATCTGTGCGCCGGACATCGGGGTATTGATCAGTCCTTGTGACAGCAGCGCCTCGATCTCGACCCGGATATGTCCGACCGCGTCTTTGACGCAGTTCATGGCCTGGGCCCCGGTAATACGCAGCTGTTGGTGGTACTGCGAGGCGATCCCGTTCAGTGCCAGGCGGTTGTTGATCTGTGGGCGTGCGCCATGTACCAGAACCAGCCTGACCCCCAGGCTGTTCAACAGCGCTATGTCATGGACCAGGCGGTGAAAGTGCCTGTCTTCGATCGCTTCGCCGGGAACCATCAGTACGAAGGTGCGCCCGCGGTGCGCATGAATATAGGGCGACGAGGTCCTGAACCAGTCTACAAAATCGGAATTTGAGGAAACCATATGTGCTGTTGACGGTAGCGATATATCGATAGTGCATGTTACTGCAACTCGCTGAAATTGACAATTTCCGTTTCGTCCTGCATCGAGTCCGTCTTGTTCACCATTGTCTCACTGTGAGCAGTGGTGACAAACACGGAGGGATGCCGTTGCCGGTCCGGGGAAAGTCAACACGGGGACTGCGGAAATCGTCCTGGCTGGCTGCGGTTTGTATGGCGTAGCGGTTAAGATCGTATGCGTGTCATGTCAATGTTCAGCCTGTCTTTCTCACCACTGTTCGTTGCAGTTGGAGCGTAGTGCGCAGGAGCGATGCGACATGTGCCGGCAGGCCGCCGTGGTCCAGGTCCATTCCGTCGATGAAGTTTTTCAGCATCAAGCCCAACTCGGTATTCCCCTCGATGTTCAGCCGGCGCTGAAACATCAGGGTATCCGGATCTTCCTCTCGTGCGGCAAGCAGCATGAACTCATAGGCGTCGGCTTGCAGCAGCAGATCCGGCTCACGTCTTGCCGGCGCGATGTCGAACTGTCTGTTGCTGAAGCCGAGGTGAAAGCGGAGCCGCATGTCCTTGACGTCGATTGCGATCGTACGCGCGGCCAGAAAATCGAGCAGCCCCTGTTT
>JALUUZ010000510.1 GCA_027021095.1 Gammaproteobacteria bacterium | reverse complement strand
AGAAATACCCAACCAAGAATAAGGCTGATCGCCAGTACCGTGACACCTGCCGCTTTCAATATTAGACTCTTCATCTCACCCATACTTCTGTTATCGTTCTTTTAACATCACGGCGAACCCCCGGTCATTGTTCCAGGCTGTCTGCCAATTGTTCTATCAACGTTGCAGTGACCTCTCCGGGGCTTGCAAATTCCTTTCCGTTAAAGCGCCTGACCGGACAGATACCGATCAAACTATTGGTGACAAACATCTCAGAACACAAGTCTACCTGGTGTAACGGCACTGGCGCGACCTGCGAGCCTATGCCCAGCTTTTCGGCCAGTTCCAGCACGACCCCCCGGATTACCCCTTCAACCCCCGCTCCTGACAGCACCGGGGTCAGCAGCCTGTCGTCCTTGACGACAAAAACATTACTCATTGTACCGCTGATCACGTGCTTCTGCTGATCCAGCATCACCCCTTCGCCGAACTCGGGGCTGCGCCACTCCTGTCTGGCCAGTACCTGTTCCAGGCGATTCAGGTGTTTGATGCCGGCCAATGAAGGATTATACCCTACTGGCTGCCTGCACAGGGCCAGTCTGATCCCTTCGGCCGGGCTTTGTCTCTCCGGCCACGGAAAACGGCACACGATCCGCCGTGCCGGGCTGTGGCTGTCAGCCAGGTAACCGCGCACGGAATCACCACGTGTCACGGTGATCTTGACCACCGCCGGCCCTGCGTGTCCTGCGGTCACTTGCTTCACTTCCTGCCACAGCCGCTCCGGCTCCGGCATTGGAATCAGCAGCCGTTCACAGCCTCGCTGCATACGCTGCAGGTGCTGCCGCCAGAACTGGGCGCGGCCGCCGGTCCACGCGATGGTCTCGAACACGCCATGCCCGTACTGCAGGCCGCGGTCCGTCAACGGCACCTGCTGCGCCGGTCTGCCATCGACCAGGCAGCCGACCGGCGTCACGACCGCACCCCGGACCAGTCATCGGTATCGCACAAGGCCTGGAGCATCCCTCTCGCCTTGCTGCGGGTTTCGTGCAGTTCTCGTTCGGGTTCCGAGTCATGCACGATACCGGCACCGGCCCGCAGTGAGACCTGGCCGGGCCCCACCAGCAGGCTGCGGATCAGGATATTGAGATCCAGGCCGCCGCGGCGATCGAGATAGCCGATCGAACCCGTATAGAACCCACGCCCGGCCTGTTCCAGTTGTGCGATGATCTGCATACACCGGATTTTCGGGCAGCCGGTAATGGTGCCGCCCGGGAACACCGCCCTGATCAGGTCCACCGGTGTCAGTCCGGGGCGCAGCCGGCCGCTGATATTCGAGACGATATGGTGTACATGCGCATAAGTCTCCAGGGTCAGAAACTCATCGACATGAATACTGCCCGGCACACAGACTCTGCCCAGGTCATTGCGCTCGAGGTCGACCAGCATCACATGCTCGGCACGCTCCTTTGGATGGGCCATCAATTCCGCGGCAAACCCCTGGTCGGCAGACTTGGATTCCGCCCTTGGCCGGGTG
>JALUUZ010000509.1 GCA_027021095.1 Gammaproteobacteria bacterium | reverse complement strand
AACAGCGCAGTGTCAATACAAGGCTGTGGGCGCTGGCAGAGCGCTTGACGCCGCCGCAGAACCCGGGCGCCTATACCCAGGCCATCATGGATCTCGGGGCGACAGTCTGCCGCCGGTCCAGCCCGGTCTGTGCACAGTGCCCGTTACGCACCGGCTGCGCCGCCTGCCGTGCCGCCCGGGTGTCGGAATTCCCCTACCCAAAACCGAAACGCCGCCTGCCGCTGCGCCATACCCGGATGCTGGTGCTGGTCAATACCAAGGGGCAGGTGTTGCTACAGAAAAGGCCGCCGGCGGGTATCTGGGGCGGGCTGTGGAGTCTTCCTGAATGTGCTTCGGCGCAGCAGGCCGAGACCTGGTGCGCACAGCAAACCGGACTGCAAACCGGCAGCCTGGTGGAACTGCCCCAAGTGCTGCATGTCTTCAGTCATTTTCAACTCGCGATCACCCCGGTCAGAATCGACGTACTGCGCTGTCAACAGCAGGTAATGGAAGTGGATGGCTTTCTCTGGTATAACAGCGGCAGCAAACCCAAGATCGGGATGGCTGCGCCTGTAAAGCGGATAATACGAGCAGTCCTGCAGCAGCCAACGCCAGCCTGATCCTGACAATCGGAGCAGTCAATGTCACGTGTCGTAAAATGCCTGAAACTTGGAAAAGAAGCCCCCGGACTCGAGCGCCAGACCTATCCCGGCGAACTGGGGAAGAAGATCTACGAAAACATCAGCCAGGAGGCCTGGGACATGTGGATGAATCAGCAGACCATCCTGATCAATGAGCACCGGTTGGTGATGGTGAATCCGGAACATCGCCGCTTCCTGGAGCAGGAGATGCAGAAGTTTCTGTTCGGCGATGAACCAGGCTGATTCGTGACGCGACGCGATTTGTCGTGACGTTGGTGTGTACAACACCCCCACCCCATCTGATCGCCGGTAGGGTGCGTCGTACGCATCACCTCTATACCTAATCTGGCAGACGCGGCCCGGTTTTTTTACCGGTTGCCGTATTGGGGGTTTCGTATTTTTTCAACAACACACCCTCGTCACCGCAGCAGTCCGCCGCGCATTTTTTTACCTGGTGAATTTCCTCTGCCGGTTTTTCCAGGTAGTCATAGACCGGCGGGTTGTTCCTGGCGCAGTCACAGCCCTTGTCATCATAGACATAGATATTTTTCAGCCCGGCCTGTCGTGCCAGCGCATGCGCCTGCCACAGGGTTTCCGGCGGCGTGGCCGGGATGTGAGACAGCAGGTAGGCCGGGAAAAAACGCGTGATATGCCACGGACTGTCTTCGCCCAAGTGCTCGAGGATCCAGTGCGCGATCTGCTGCAGCATTCGTGGGTCATCGTTTTTTCCGGGGATGATATTGGTCCGGGTCTCGACATGAATGCCAAGCTTATGGGCGCGTTCGATCATGCGTAACACCTGGTCGGCCTGTGCTGGGCGGCAGATCGACTGGTAGAAGCTGTCATCGAGGCTTTTGATGTCCGAACACAGCACATCGATATGCGGCGCCATCAGT
>JALUUZ010000508.1 GCA_027021095.1 Gammaproteobacteria bacterium | reverse complement strand
GATCGAGGAATCGTTGAAATCCCTGGAGCAGGAATTCGCGCAGTATTTCGTGCGCATCCATCGTGCCACGCTGGTGGCCAGAAAATACCTGTCGGGCCTGGAAAAGGCAGCTGACGGCAGGATGCTGGTCAGGGTACACGGGGTGGACCAGGGGCTGGAAGTCAGCCGGCGGCACCTGCCGGCAGTTCGCAAGTTGTTCAAGCGGGCCGCGTTGAAGTAACGTGGGCTGGTTCCAGCGCAAAAAAAAGCCTGCCCGGTAAGCGGACAGGCGGTGCGAAAATGAATTTTCGTTAAGGTGTCGTTACTTGAGTCGCTTGGCATTTAAGCCTGCATTACTCACCGCTGTTCGCGGCGGGAAGTGCTGGTTAACTGCCCGGGCTGTTTCTGCAGCCGCTGTTGAAACTTCTTTACTGATCGATCGATCGCATTATCCATGTCTGCGGTATAGTAGTCGACAGTGTTGATACCGATCATGCGTTTGCTCAATTCGCGTCCCTGGTGGTCCAGAAACAATACTGTCGGTGTCACAAAGACCTTGTAGCGCCCTGTAAACTCGCTGATCGGGATGGTTTTTCCGTCAAAGTCGACGACATCCAGTACTTCGTCAATGACCACTTTTCTGATAATGACTTTATGGTCGTAGTCACCGCTGATCAGCATCGGTTTCAACACCGAATTCTGCAGAATTTCGCAATAACCGCAGGTCGAAGAAGTAAAGGCGAGCAGCACCGGCAGTGATTTACGCGTTGACAGTGCAGCGATTTTCGCGAGGTCATCGGTCGCCTGGACCTCGATCGTGCGGTAGTCTGCAGAAATATTTTTTACTGACGGCTGAGCGCCGGCCGTTGCAAACCATGTAAAAAAAGCTGAAATCAGCAACAGCTTAAAAAAATGTCTCGTCAACATATCGATCTTCGCGTGTTGTTAGTATCTGTATGATTTGACCGCCCGATCACAGCAAAAGTTGCATAAATCAGCCAAGGCCTATTATTGCCTGTCTGCTGGATGAATAAAACCATAAATATAATGAGTAGAATAGCCGATTGAATCTGCTGGGAAGTTTTGTCAGAATCCGGCTTCCGGTTTGCCGTTGCAGCCAGTCGTAAAGGAATTTCATGAGCAAAAATCAAACACTGCGTATCGCCACACGCAACAGCCCGCTGGCCCTGTGGCAGGCCCGGCATGTTCAGCAAAGGTTGGTTGACGCCTGGCCCGGCCTGAAGGTCGAGCTGGTGGCGATGACCACCCAGGGAGACCGGATCCTCGATTCGCCACTGGCCAAAATCGGTGGCAAGGGGTTGTTCGTCAAGGAACTGGAGGCAGGACTGCTCGAAGGCCGTGCTGACCTGGCAGTGCATTCGATGAAGGATGTGCCGGCACAGCTGCCGGAGGGCTTGTCCCTGCCGGTGATTCTCAAGCGCGAGGACCCGCGTGATGCGTTCGTGTCAGAAAAATTTTCCAGCCTGTCGCAACTGCCGCGGCAGGCCCGTGTGGGGACCTCGAGCCTGCGCCGGCAGTGCCAGGTCAGGAGGCAGCGTCCCGACATCGAACTGCGTGATTTGCGAGGCAATGTCGGTACCCGCCTGCGCAAACTGGATGCCGGGGACTATGATGCGATCATTCTTGCCAGCGCGGGACTCAAGCGCCTGGCGCTGCACCGGCGGATTGCCGGTTTTATCGAGCCCGCCGAGCTGCTGCCGGCCATCGGCCAGGGGGCGATCGGTATCGAGACACGCAGCGGTGACACGCAGGTCAAACGCTATGTCTCGGTGCTGCGTGACCATGCCACCAGTCTGTGCGTGGGTGCGGAACGCGCATTCAATGAGCGTTTGCAGGGAGGCTGCCAGGCGCCGATAGCCGGGTTTGCACTGTTGCGGCATGGAAAGCTGTGGTTACGGGGCCTGGTCGGTGAGCCGGACGCAAGCCGGGTGCTCTGTGATGAGATCAGTGGTCCACCGGCGCAGGCACAGGCGCTGGGCAGGCGCCTGGCTGAGCGTATGCTGGCACAGGGTGCCGGCCAAATACTGCAAAAACTCTATGCACGACATTGAAAGGCCGACAGGGGTGCTGGTGACACGGCCGGCAGCCCAGGCACAGGGGCTGGCGGCGCTGCTGCGGCGGCATGCGATGCATCCAATTCTGTTCCCGGTACTGGAGATCGAGCCAGTCGGCGAAACCCCGGTGTTGCAGGCTAAGCTGCAGCGGCTGCCTGAGTGTGACCTGGCGGTTTTTATCAGCAGCAACGCAGTGGTCCACGGTGTGCGCAAGGTACAGCAGGTACTTGGCCACTGGCCGCCGCAGGTGGCTGTCGCCGCAGTCGGCCCGGCAACATTGAAAACCCTGCAAAATTACGGGATAAACGTGGACATAGTGCCGCAAGGCCGGTTCGATACCGAAGGGCTGCTTGCGCATCCTGCGCTGCAGCGGCTTGGAGCGAAAACGGTCGCGATTTTTCGTGGCCGGGGCGGGCGTGAAAAACTGGCGCAGGAACTGGCGCTGCGCGGTGCCGGTATCGAGTATTTCGAGGTCTATCAGCGCCGCCTGCCGCACGAAACAGACCGGAGTATTTTCGAAAAATGGGCAGAACAGGTTAATATAGTAGTATGCACGAGCAACAACAGCTTGCGCAACCTGCTGGAGATCGCGGGTACGAAAGACAGCAGGCTGGTGCTGGAAACACCGTTGCTGGTGGTCAGTACGCGAATGCGGCAGCAGGCAACGCAGTTGGGTTTCAAGCGCGGGATTACCGTTGCTGACAGTGCGGCCGACAGCGCGATCGTCGCAGCGATCCAAAAATGGAGACAGGACCAATGAGTAAAAAGCCAGACAGTAAGAAACCGGGTGACGGGCAGGCGCAGAAGAAGCAGTCTGAACCGGCTGCGCCGGAAGCGGCCGGGAAGACCGGTGCCGGCCGGCAAAAGGCAGGTGGCACTGCGGGTGAGACATCAAGGACAGCAAAGTCTGCGGCGGCACCGGGCAAGGCGAGCCTGTCGATTTCGCTGGGCAAGGCGCTGTTGCTGGTCGGCTTGCTGCTGATCGGCGTGACGGTCTATTTGTGGACCCAGGTGCTGGAGCTGAAGTACGCACAGCAGGTCCTGGTGGACAAGGCCACCCGCAACAGCAGGGAATTGGTGCAGCGCGAACTGGACAAGATGCAGCAGGCTGTGCAGGTCTCCACTGAAGCCAGCCGCAAAGCAAACTCCACGCTGCGTGGTGCGCTGGACAAGCTGGGCCGCTCGGTGCGCGAGCTGCAGAAGATCACCGGGCGTGAGAAGCAGGGCTGGAAACTGGCCGAGGCGGAGTTTCTGCTGGCGGTTGCCAATCACAGTGTCAGGTTGAAGCAGGACCTGCAGACAGCGCTGGTCGCACTGATCGAAGCGGACCAGCGCCTGAAGGAGATCAACGATCCGAAGTTGTTTGCGGTCAGAAAGAAAATCGCCGTTGAGATCGGTCAGCTCAAGTCGGTCAAGCGGCCGGACATAGACGGCCTGGTTGCGCGGCTCGATTCAGTCGTTAAAGATGCCAAGACGCTGGCATTGTTTGCATCGATTCCGACACGACTCAAGACACGGACAGCTCCTCCCGAGGACCTGCCGAACCCGGAAGCGGCCAGCGACGGTGCAAAGCGCTCTGTCAGTGCACGTTTTAAGGCGATAGCAGGATCGGTATGGAAGGAGTTGAAGACGCTGGTCGTCGTGCATCACTACGACAAGTCTGTGCCGAAGCTGCTGCTGCCCGAGCAGGAGACCGCGATCCGCCAAGTGCTCGACCTGAAGCTGCAGCAGGCCCGTGTCGCGCTGCTGCAGGGCAGGCAGGCGAGTTACCGCAGTGCGCTCAAAGCGGTCGGTGCCTGGCTGTCGGAGTATTTCGATACCAGTGACAGTAAGGTCAAAAATGCGTTGAAGACGGTCAATAGCCTGTCGGCGCAGAGGGTGAGCGTGGTGCTGCCCGATATCAGTGGTTCGCTGCGGCAGATCAGGCGCTTTTTGCATCCTGGTGTCACTTCGCCGAAACAGACGCTTGCGCATCCTGGCGACGGCAGCGAGTCAGCACTGGCGGGCATTGCACCCGTTCCTGCTGTACACGATAACACCGGCAATGCCAGGAAGGATGATTGAACGACCATGAAATTTCTGCTGAAAACCGTATTTTTTATCGTGTTGACCGTGGTCCTGGTGTTGATCGTGCGCACCGATCACAGCATTATCCATATCCGTGTCGGTACCAGCGGTTATACGATGGCACTGTCCTTGTTCGTGCTGATCAACCTGACAGTGGTTTACCTGGGTTACAAGGCCATCATGTTGTTGAAAGGGTTCTGGAACCTTTCGGGCAACATCCAGAAGTGGAATCAGCAGCGGCGCACCGCGCTGGCTGCCGCCGGTTACCAGCGCGCCATCCTGGCGATGTCGGAAGGTAACTGGAAACTGGCCGAGCGCGAATTGATCCGGCATGTCAAGTATTCAGACATGCCGTTGATCAACTATTTGTACGCTGCACGTGCCGCACAGCACCAGGATGCGGTCGATCGCCGCGACCGCTACCTCGAACTGGCGCATGAATGCAGCGCCAAGGCCGATGTGCCGATCGGTATCACCAAGGCGGAGCTGCATATCAACCAGCACCAGCTGGAACAGGCCCTGGCCGTGCTGACCCATCTGCGCCCGCTCGATCCACGTAACAACCACATTCTGAAGTTGTTGTTGACGCTGCACAAGGAGCTGCACGACTGGGAAAGCCTGCGCAAGCTGCTGCCGGTACTGCGTAAGCGCCAGGTGGTCAGTGAAGACCAGGCCGCTGAACTGGAACTGCAGGTATATACCGAGTTGCTCAAGGAGTACAACGAAAGCAGTGACACCGCGAAGCTGCGGCAGGTCTGGTCGGAAATGCCGAAGGCGCTCAAAGACGACGCAGTACTCGTCAGCCTGTACGCCGGGCACCTGATCAAGGCCGGGAAGTCTACCGAGGCCGAGGCGTTGCTGCGTGGTTACCTGAAAAACAACTGGAACGAAAAGATCGTCTATCTCTACAGCCAGGTCGACGTGGACAACGTCAATAAACAGCTGGCGACGGTCGAGGCACTGGCCGAAGAGCATGGCAAGAATCCGTTGCTGCTGTTGACGCTGGGGAAACTGTGCGTCCGTAACAAGCTGTGGGGTAAGGCACGGATCTACCTGGAATCCAGCATCGGTGCCGGGGCGACGACCGAGGCGTACAAGGAGCTTGGCAGCCTGCTGGAGAAAATCGGCCAGCGTGACGAGGCAATGGTGTGCTACCAGAAAGGCATCGGGCTGGCGGCCAGGCAGAGCAGGGAGCCGGTTCGCAGCCGCGGTTGACCGCAGTACCCGTCAGGCGGGTTCCGGGTGTGCGTTGTATTCAAACGCATCGGAAAAGATCCGGTCCTGCGGCAGCCCGGCCTGGTGAAACGCGGACCGGCCGGCCTTGATCATCACCGGAGGGCCGCTCATGTAGACATCGAACGCCCGCAGGTCCGGATGGTCTTCCAGTACCGCCTGGTGTACGAAACCGGTTCTTCCCTGCCATTGGTCAGTCGCGGCAGGACTCGACAACACCGGTGTATAGTGAAAGTGCGGGTGGCGCCTGGCCCAGTCCAGCGGTAGATCCGGCATGTACAGATCCTGCTTTGCCCTGACACCCCAGAACAGGTGTATCGGCTGGTCGAAACCGATATGGAAAGCGTGTTCAACGATTGCCTTGAGCGGCGCAAAGCCGGTACCGCCTCCCACCAGGATCACCGGGCGGTCTGCGTCTTCGCGTAGAAAAAAAGTGCCCAGTGGCAGCTCGATACGCAGGATGTCTTTTTCATTCAGCTTGTTGAACAGGTAGTCGGTGTAACTGCCGCCTTCGACATGGCGGATGTGCAGTTCGATATCGTCGTCCTGGTGTGGTGCATTGGCGATCGAGAAGCTGCGCACCTGGTCGTCGGCCAGGTGAATATCGAGGTACTGGCCGGCATGAAACGGGACTCTGACCGCGTCAGGGAGCTTTAGCCGCAGTTGGACGACATCCTGTGCCAGGATCCGTTTCTGCATGACCTTGCAGGGTGTTTTCAACGCTTCCTGTGCCAGGATGCCGGTTTCGGTCGAGTCGATGCACAGGTCCGATTCAGGAATCGCGGCACAATAGAAGATCTCCTGGTCCCCCAGCTTTTTGTGGTTGACCGCTTCCGGGTCCTTATAATGGATACGTCCGGACAGCAGCCTGCCTTTGCATGCCCCGCAGGCGGCGTTGCGGCAGCCGTATTCGAGGCTGATCCCGGCGCGTTGTGCGGATTCAAGCAGGGTTTCGCCTGGCAGGCAGTTGAATTCCTTGCCGGATGGGGACAGGGTGATTTTATACATTTTAATATTACGATATACTCTATTACAGTGGTCGGGTATTTTGACCTATTTCAGCCTGTGAATAAACCAACATTTTTTGCTGTTTATTAGCCCGTATTTCTAGTTTTTGGGCAGGCTTCGCTTGCTTTTCAGCCATTTTATCAGCGGTTCCCAGCTTTCGAGGTCTTCATTGACGGTCGAGGGCGGCATTTCGTACAGGCCGATACCGCGCTCTGCGCTGCGGACGTAGTTTTGCGAGTCTTTGAGGCGTGCGACGAATGAGAAGTCCAGGCGCTGCAGGAATTTTTCCAGTTGTTGGTAAATCAGTGTGTGTTCACGTACCCGGTTGGCGACGACCCCGACCTTGACCTGGTCACGTGATATTTTGCCGATCAGCAGTATGTCCTGGATAAAGCGGGCCGCGGCTCGAATGTCCATCGGTGACGGCAGTACTGGTATCAGGATGGTCTGGGCACGGCGGATGATCTTGCCAAGATCCTTGTTGTTGACGCCGGCCGGCGCGTCCATGATGGCATAGTCTGCTTTTTTCGGTGCGCGCTTGCCGTTTTTCCATGACATGATGCCAGTGATCGCCGGGTAATGGTCAGGACGGATGGTCAGCCAGTCCGACGATGAGCCTTGTTGATCGTAGTCTTCAAGGTAAACGTCGGCATGCTCTACGGCAGCAAAGTAGCTGGCGATATTGACACACAAGGTGCTTTTGCCGCTGCCCCCCTTCGCATTCATGACCAAGATACGCCTCATCCTCTGCTCCCGACGTTATGATGACTGTGAAATCATTTTACAAAAGAGTCCGTGTGATTCATAGCCATCCGTCAACCGGTGTTTTGACACAGGAACAGCGT
>JALUUZ010000507.1 GCA_027021095.1 Gammaproteobacteria bacterium | reverse complement strand
TCCACGAACTGGCGGACGATGTCGGCCAGGCCGCCGAGTCGATTCAATTGCTTCAGGCTGAGGGTGGCAGGATCGGCAGTGTGCTGGGGGTGATCAACGAGATTGCGGATCAGACCAATCTGCTGGCGTTGAATGCGGCCATCGAGGCGGCACGCGCCGGAGAGCATGGCCGTGGGTTCGCTGTGGTGGCGGACGAGGTCAGGTCCCTGGCACAAAAGACACGTAGTGAAACCGTGCGTATACAGGACCAGGTCGAGGCCCTGCTCGCAGGGATCGCCGCTGCGGCGGACAAGATGATGCAGAGCAACTGTAAATCGAAACAAAGTGTCGAGTCAGCACGGCAGACCGGCGCGGTACTGGAGTCGATCTCAGACGCCGTGGTGTCGATTGCCGGCCTGAATCACAAGATCGCCAGTGCCACGAACGAACAGGCCAGTGTGGCGAGGGAGATCGATTCCAATGTCACCACGATCACCGGCATCGGTGAACAGGTGGCTGCCAACGCTACGCGGACTGCGCGCAGCAGTGCCGAGCTGAGTATCATGGCCGACCAGTTGCGAGGATTGATCCGCCAGTTTTTGCTGAGCAAGGCCAATGACGATCAGGGTTCGGTACAGGACAGCAGCGAAACACCACAAAGTGGTGGTAACGATGTGGAGTTGTTTTAAGCTTTGCCGGTGTGCTTGTTGGTCGCTGTGCCTTACCGCGGACAGTGGTGAAAACGCGGGTTAACATTGTGTGGGGACGGGCCTGCAAGGCGGTGCAGCCACTGGTATTTTTCGGTTGGCCGTTTATACTTCGTAGAGACAGGCGTACAGCAAGCAGATATTCTGCTGCGTTTTCCTGGTGCCCAGCTATGTCAGATCAATCATGCGTGGAATGCTTTTGGGTGCCGCCAGCCGCTCTGCCGGCATGAGCCTGAAAGGATGACAATGGAACTGTTTCATACGAGGCCGGTGTATGTCTGAATCCCTGGTCCAACTTATCGCCCCCAGGTCGGCCTGGGAGCTGATCAGCAGCGAACCGCGGGCACTGTTGATCGATGTCCGTTCGCACATGGAATTTCTGTTTATTGGTCACCCGGTAGGTGCCATCAACATCCCGTGGATCGACGAGCCGGACTGGAACATCAATCCCAAGTTCGTACCGGAAGTACGTCAACTGCTGCTGGGTGGTCTGCCACACCAGCAGGAAACGGAAGGAGTCCCGATCCTGTTGATTTGCCGCAGTGGAAAGCGTTCGGGGGAGGCGGGTAAGTTATTGATCGAGGAAGGGTTCAAGAATGTCTATAACATAGAACATGGATTCGAGGGTGAACTGGACAAGAACCACCATCGTAGCAGCCTTGGTGGTTGGCGTTATGAGGGTCTGCCGTGGGAACAGTGTTGATTCTTGTCCGGCAGCAGCTTGAGCATTCCACCTGAACAGTCCTCTTATTCAGGTGGGATACAGGTGTTGATGAGCAGGCCCCCTGACCTTATCAATAAATGCTACGGTTACCAGGTGAACTGCCTGTGGTTGAGGAATTGGTATTGCCGATCTCACTGGGGCTCTTGGGTTTGCCTTTGTAGCGTTCGATTACGGTTTCAGTGACCGCAGTAGGATCATCGTGGTCCACGACAGTCATGGTTTCCTCGTCTTCTTTACGTAGGCCGTCAGCAAGCAGCAATTGAACAGAGATACTGGTCAGTACCAGCAAAGACAGCATTCGAAAAAACTTGGCCATTTATTTCCTCCCGTGTGTAATGAATGACAGATCAGGCCGAATTCGCTTCTGGCAACCTGTGCACAGTGAGTGCAGTCGTTACAGGTTCAACGAAATAATGACCTATCTTACCATTCTTTGGCAAAAAAGTTGTGTGCTGGTTGCCTTTTCTGCAGCTTCTTTGCAAAGAAAACACGTTGGTTGTGTGGTAAAAATCCGGACAGGGCGTGCCATGGCGCCGTCGCAGTAGAAGGGTGGTGAGAAATGCGGGCAAGGCAAGCAGCGTAGGTGGCAGTCATACCGGATAACATTGGAAATAGTGTGCGTTTGACGAAAGGCAGATACCTGCTGATTCATTGAAAAAACCACGCAAAATTGAATATTTGTATACCAATATATACTAATTTATATGGTTAATTTTTGGCTGAATTTGTATCATTCGAAGCACAGTTACTTCTACTTCTAGATGAACGGTGGTTTTGTGGCAAATGGTAACGAGACGCAAGAAGCAGGCATTGTGATCGAGCCACAGGTGCGGGTGGGACCGATCGAGTTCCGGATCGATGAGAAAAAACTCGAACAGCTTATGGGACCGTCCATCCGCAAACTGCCGATGTCCTATGACCGCTACCTGTTCGTCTATGCGGGCCAGATCGATACCGTGGTGCTGCACAAGCAGTATGGAGTGGTTGGGGTATCGATTTCTATTGCCCCAGTATCGATTAAGGGGCCGATCGAGGGCCGGAACCTGCTCTCGATGTCGGGTACCGAACTTGTCGACTGGTTGGACGACAAGGCGGTTGCTTACACGCTGAGTGACTCGAAAAGCAATGCAGAATTTGTCGATGTCGAGATTCCCGATTGGTCAGTGATCGTTTATCTGCATAACGGGCAGGTGGATGGTGTCGAAGCGGCGTTCGGCACATGGAAATACGGCCGCCTGGTCGAGGCCTTTACTGATTCCTGACCGGTAAATCACGGTTTTCTTATTTTGGTCTCCTGGTTTTTCTGCGCTTATCCGTTTGCTTGATTGCGCAAGTTCGATAGTGTTATCATTTCCACGTGCTGTACACTACCTGACCAGCCCTTGCTGATCACAATCCATCGTGAAACGGTGCTAGCCCGCATTTCTCACCACCGTTCGTAGCGAGACGGGGCAAGGGGTACGGCATGGGTGGCTTTCGCAGCCCACAGGCTTTTTTCTGCGTTGGCTTCTGAACACCAGCCAATTGCAGAAAGTTTCCTGCCTGCGGGTGCAGACCACGAGTACTTCAACTGGCTTGGTTCAACAGTGTTTCAGCGAGACAGCGGCGAGAAGTGCAGGTCAGGGGAGCCGTGTTCAGGCGTTGGTTCACAAGGTGCACTCGAATACGGCTACAAGTCTGCTTGCAGGGAATACACGACAGGAGAAGAAGGCGCGGTGATTCAGGTTTATTGGAAATTGTTTGGCGCACTGATCGCGGTACTGGTTTCCTTTGATCTGATGGCGTTGGATGACGAACGTAATTTCAAAAAGGGCGAGACTCTTTTTGTACATTCGTTCAAAGGATTGAACCTGCGCAGTAGACCCTTGATTACCGCCAAGGTGCTGGTCAGGATGCCCTATGGTGGCAAGGTCGTAGTCACACAGCTGTTGCCACGGGACCGGCTGTTGACCGTCGATAATATTACAGGTTATTGGATCGGCGTCCGGTTCGGTAAGCATACGGGTTATACTTTCAGTGGATTCGTTTCAAGGCTGCCTGTTCCAGGAAAGGAATGGAAGGTCGGTCTTAATGAATTCAGATCGAAATTGTCTGCGGCGCGGATTCCCTATTCGATAGAACAGGACAAGAAGACAGGCAAAAACCGCAAGACGGCGATCGTGCTGTCGAACACCAGTGTGTTGGATGGTATGCTGGTGTTGCGCAAGCTGGCATCCATTCCCAATCATCTGAAACTTCCGCGGATTTCGTCGAAGGAACGAATGGAAACCAGTGACCGCAAGAGCCTGGATGAGTTTTTTGGGCGTACCTTGTCAGTGATCCGGAAAGATGGCAAGGTGTGCAGGCTGTCCTATCAATATATCTACCAGGGGGGTACGCAGCGCGCATCGATTCAGCCGGTTGGAAAGAACTCGGTCAGGTTGTATATCGAAAACAATATTGATGATTGACCGGCCGGGCACAAGGTCGGGCCATCGTTGGTATACTGTCCAGAAGTACCAGGTGCAGAAGCACCGGGTCAGAAGCGCCGGCTGTTACGGATCAGGCGTAATATTTTTTTGTTCTTCAGGCTCTTTGCAAAATCCTTCGCATTGGCGCCGATGTTGTTTCTCAGCTTGGTGTCGGCGCCGTGCTGCAGCAAAAGCTTGACGATCTCCTGGGCGTTGACCGATATCGCGTTCATCAGCGGGGTATCGCCTACGTAGTTCTGCAGGTTGATGTCAGCCTTCTTGGAGAGCAGGAATTCGACCATCTCCTTGTTTTTTTTCCTGACTGCATAGCTCAGCGCGGATTCACCGTCCGTGTCGAGTTCGTTGATATCCGTGCCGCTTTCGAGCAGTGTCTTGACCTGTTCCAGCTTACCCGCTTTGACGGCTTCATGCAGTGGGCCGGCGACAGTGGCAACGGAGAGGCACAAGAAAAATATTGAAATTAGGCTGGCGAAGTATCTCATACTGATTCCCCTGTAGAACGTATAAGCGAGTTATTGACGATGTCCTTAGGGTACTGGATTCCTGCTAAGTAAAATTATTATACCTATAACAAAGTTGAATGCCAGACTAAAAAAACCCTACTAACTTTTTTTTGGTGCGGTTTTGCAACGCCTGATCAGCTTGCGCAGTTTCTTCGACAGGCTTTGTTTGCGGTCCGCGGTAAGGCGGATAAAGTAGTCGTTATAGGTCTTGGTCTGCTTGCAGCGTCGTCTGCGCTCGCAGCTTTTGTGAAACCGCTTGGTGATACACTCATTGGCCGGGGTGCAGGAAAGCTTGATACGCTTTGGTGCTGAGATGGGTTTCAGTTCTACCTGGCGCAGCGGAATCGTATAGTTGGCGCCCTTGTCGGTGTCGCTGCGGCCAAGCTGTGCGTTATGCCATTCAAGATGCCAGTGAATCCGAAGTTCACAGTTTTTCGCACTATAGTCGTAACGCGAAATCTTGGTATGGTGGCCGACTTTGCCTTTTGTGCTCTTTATCGCGTATTTGTTCAACGCTTTGGTGACCTTGTGCTGTATACGCCACGTGCTTTCCGCAGAGGCTACCGAAAACTGAGAAAGAACTATCGTGATCATGGAAAGAAAAGAAACAGAGAACTGGGTTCCGCGCATCGTCTGTACTCCCGAAAACTGCATGTGAGACTGCGTTTGATTATTGTCAGCTGATTTTCACCCTATGATAGCCTTATCAACTTTCGTTTTCCAGTTTGGCTGCCTTGCTGCGAACAGTGCTGAGAAATGCGGACTGGCAGTGAAACCGAATTCAGCCTGATGGTCCAGGGATTTTTAAAACCCAGGTTTTGATCTATCATTAAAGATGATAAACCTGATTTATTCTGTCCTTTTGGCCGGGGTGATGGTCAGGCTGAATGTTAATCTGCCCTAAGCGGTATGTCTGTATTTTTCAGGAGTAGTGATTTCGATGGAAGGGAACAAGTCTTTTGGCAGGGTCAGTGCGTTCTTTGCCGGCAGCCTAGTGTCTTCGCTGGCAGGTGCTTCGGTGGCCGATATTTCCGCCGGAAAGTCGGTTGCGCAGCTTGTGTTATGGAGCCTGTATTTCCTGTGTTTCTGTTATTACTATGGTGCGCGTGCAGCCGCTTTCCGTAAGAGTGCCCTGCTTTGGGGCATGGCCGGAGGCCTGTTATCGGTTGCGATACTGCTTGGTATCGTGCTGGCCGTTACCCTGTTTGCCGAACTCTATGATATTTCCATTAAATACGGGGTTGTTTTCGGCGCGCTGCTGTTCGCCGTAGGGCTGACGGTTGCGCTGGCAAGGTTGTTGATCAGTCAGCGTGATCATCCGTTGATCTTTACAGTAAGCCTCGTCTCTTCAGTTGCGTTGCTGTTTTCTGTCTACCCGGCGGCTGATGATGCAGATATCGAGTACGAGAAGATCCCAGTGTCTTCGAAACCAGTGTCTTCGCAGCCGGCTGTTGCGAAACGGACGGCAGAGGCCCCGGGGCGGGAAAAGGGAGTTGAGGAAAGCAAGGTGAAGGACCAGTTCCCTCCAACCTTTGGCAAGGTGCGAAGTACTGCGATAAAGCCCGGCGAAGAGTCTACGGATTCGTCTGTTGGTAAAGCAGACATCGGGCGGAGCGGTTCGCGGCAACAGGGCAGTGTCGCGCTGGTACCCACGCCACCTGCTGTGCCGGACGCGATGCGCCAGGGCAGGCAGGAGACGGAGACGCAGCCGCCTGGCCGGAATGACGCGGCACCAGGATCCCCGAAAAGTGATCCTGCAACCGACCTGCCTGTATCCCCTGAAAAGGCATCGCGGCAAAAAGAGCCAAAGCAGGCAGTCGAAGATGACTTGATTGCACGCATCATTACCAACAAGCAATCTGAAAACAGCAAGTCCGGTTTTAGCTGGGTGGTGCAGGTGGCCAGCTTTACCAAGCGGAGTAATGCATTTTCTTTACGTGACAAGCTCAAGCAGAATGGTTTCAAGGTTTTTATCGCGCCAGGATCCAGTGCCAGCCGTTACCGCGTGAGAATCGGGCCGGTGGTCACGAGAACCGAGGCCGACAACCTGCGACTACGCCTGGCGCAGCAGCATAAACTCAAGGGCATCGTATTGAAATACCGTTAGCCCGCATTTCTCACCACCGTTCGGCAAGAGACGGAGCAAGGGAATGGAAGAGTCGTGTGTGGAAGGATCGCCACGTAATGTGATTAAATTTGTCGTGATGTTGGTATATACGACGCACCCCCATGTCGTTGTGACGGTGCACGAAGTGCACCAAAGGATTTACAGCAAGAAAACGTCATGCACCAAAGTAGGGTGCGTTGTACGCACCAACATGCCGGTACCGGAGCGGGTTCTGATCGGGTACAATGGCTCCAGCAGTCACGCAGGAGGCATCTTATGGAAAACGTGAATAATAACAAGCTGCTGGTTTTTGTCAGCATGGTCTTCGCAGGGGCGATCTTTGCTGGTTGTACGGCAGTCAGCCCCAAGGATGTGAACGGCTATTACCGGCAGAAGGTGGTCTATCATTTCAACAATCTCGACAGCGCGTATCTTGGGCTGCGGAATATCGACAATCACCTGAATGCGGTCGGCGACAAGGACGTAGAGATCATTGCCGTGGCGCATGCCGGCGGTGCTTACATGCTGGTGGATGGCGCCCAGGACAAGAAGGGGCGTACCTTCAATTCTTACATTGCCAAGCTGGCAGGCCGCGGAGTCAAGTTCCAGATCTGCGCGAACACGATTCGAAACAAAAAAATCCCCAAGGACAAAATCAACCTGCACGCAACGACGGTACCTTCCGGCGCAGCGCAGATTGTACACCTGCAGCAGGA
>JALUUZ010000506.1 GCA_027021095.1 Gammaproteobacteria bacterium | reverse complement strand
CCCTGCCCTACTTTTTCAACGTCGACAGGCCGTTCAGTACGGTCGCGACGAATTTTCTCTTCTATTGGCTGACGCCGGGTATCGTACTGTTGTTTGCGGTGCAGACTTACAAGATATCCACCGCTTATGAAGACAACAGTGAGTTTTCTTTTCTGATGGTGCTGGCCCTGAGCACCCTGTTCTGGCTGGTGACACTGAATAAAAGAAGACTCGACCTGGATGCGCCCTATTCCCATCGCCGCCATCTGTACCTGCGCATCCTGCAGCTTACGCGCTGGTTCTGCGTGATCGGGATTGCTGGTGTCAGCTATTATACCGGTTACCGGATTGCCAAAAATTTCAATTATGTCGTCAACCATGCCGGCACGTACTATGTGTTGGGTTTTGTTGCCGTTGCGATAGTGATCGTCTTATTGTTTTGGTCCAGGTCCAGGAAGAAATAACCGGTGGATTGATTGAACTTTCTGTAACATCGAAATTTATCGCGGCAACTGAAACATTTTATGGAACTAACTTTAAACGGGCACTTCAGGCAACGCACTTTTTTCACGTCTCTTGTCGAACTACGTCACCCCTCATCAGTCTAATTTTTGCACGTGCATTATTCTGATCGTTTTAGTTAATGACTTAAAAGGAGAGGTATCATGAAAAAAATAGTTTCGTTGCTGTTATCGCTTTCGCTCTTTGTCTTTGTGGTTTCGTCACCGATGGCCGCAGACCGTACGCGTGGCGACCAGCGTGCGATGAATGTGCAGATCGATCCTGCACTTCGCGGCTCGATTACGACAGAGGAGATGGTCAGCCTGAATGATCCGGAAGACTATAATTCCGCATCGGTGATCAGGTCCAGGGATGCCGCTGTGCTCAGTACAAAGGAATACTACAGCCTGATATTCAGCGACGCGGAAGACTTCAAGTTTGAATGAATCGTGCCGCCGCATCAGCGCAGCCCACGGAAGGGTTGCCGCTTCCAGTCCGCATTTCTCCCCACCGTTCCTCGCAAGATGGCGCAAGGGCGCGCCGTGCGCACCACCTGCGATAAGCGTCAGCCCCGCTTCGACAATTGTGTGCGCAGCGTTTCCAGCGCGTCAGTGGGAAAGCCGTTGACGGTCAACTGGCCGTTCCGGTAAACGATGTCTACGCTGTTTGGTATCGAGCGCCACCTTTGCGGGTCGTCTTTGAGCGACTTGTACCGGTCACTGAGGTAGTGAACTTCCTGGTTGTCTGAACCGATCCAGGCGCGCTTCATGGAGCGTTGTCTTGCATCGTAAGGCCCGCTGACCAACAGGTCGGTCTGTGCAAGCAGGGCGTTCCAATCCGGGTTGGCGGTTTTGCGGATATGGTGGTAGGTGTAGCCGGTAAACAGCATGATAGAAAGCCCGTGCTGGCGCGTTGTTTTGGCCAGTACCGCCAGCGCGGAGGCCTGCAGTAAGGGCTCCCCGCCAAGAAAAGTAACCCCTTCTATGTTTTTTGTAGTTAATATATCATCGACGAGCTGCGATACAGGCAGGCGATGTTTT
>JALUUZ010000505.1 GCA_027021095.1 Gammaproteobacteria bacterium | reverse complement strand
GTGAAACGATTCCGGTCAGACGCTTTGCGGTCAACGGCACATAGCGCAGCAGCACCCCGGCATGTATCGTAAAATAATCCACACCCTGCTCCGCCTGCTCGACCAGTGTGTCGCGGAACAGCTCCCAGGTCAGCTCTTCCGCCTTGCCGTCGACTTTTTCCAATGCCTGGTAGATAGGCACTGTACCGATTGGAACCGGCGAATTGCGAATGATCCATTCGCGGGTCTCGTGGATATGCTTACCGGTAGACAGGTCCATGATCGTATCGGAACCCCAGCGTATCGCCCAGGTCATCTTGTCGACTTCCTCCTCGATCGAAGAGCCGAGTGCAGAGTTACCGATATTACCATTGATCTTGACCAGGAAATTGCGGCCGATGATCATCGGCTCGAGTTCGACATGGTTGATATTGGCCGGAATGATCGCCCTGCCCCGTGCAACCTCCTGGCGAACGAACTCCGGGGTGATCTGCGCCGGAATCGCCGCCCCGAAAGACTGACCGGGATGCTGGCCTGGAAAACCCTGCACCAACCCCTGTTCCCTGGCGATTTCCAGCTGCATGTTTTCACGCAACGCGACATACTCCATCTCCGGAGTGATGATCCCTTTGCGTGCATAGTGCATCTGGGTCACGTTCATGCCAGGCCTGGCACGCCTGGGTGTCGGCAGTTCGGCAAACCTTATCTGTGCCAGGCTCTCATCGCTGGTCCGCTGCCTGGCAAAACTTGAACTCATCTGCTCGAGCTGTTCAGTATCATTACGTTCCTCGATCCATGCCTGACGCACCGGCGGCAACCCCTGGCGGATATCGATGCGCACCTGCGGATCGGTATAAGGCCCTGAAGTATCGTAAATCCGCACAGCCTGGTGTGCCGGATTCTTGTCTGCTTCCGCATCCTCCTGCAGCATCACTTCCCGCATCGGCACCCTGATATCGTCCCGGCTGCCTGTCACATAGATTTTTCTCGAATTGGGAAACGACTGGATTGAAGCCTGATCAACTGTCGCTGATTCGCTCAACCGCTCTTCCGGCATGACTTTCATATTTACCCCTATTGAATAATCGGCTCAGCCCGCCACGAAACACCAGCAGACGACAATTCCCTACACCAAGTCAACCGACTGGCTCCGGTAATCCGTCTCAGGCGGCCACGGTAAAAAAGCCATTATAGGATGGTAAGGTTGAGCTTGTAAAACCATACTTACTTACTACGTTTCACAGCTACTGAACCCGGCCATCGTGGCGGAAAAACTGTTTTGGAAGCAAGTCCCTGCCCCGGGTTTCTCGCCACCCTCCTGCTCATATCGAATTCGAAACAAAGTTAAGCGGTTGATTTTTCGTACAATGCCTAAAGATCAAGTATAGAACGGCGATCGACCAGGGAGCTGTCTGCTATCTATACATCAGTACCTGGGTTACAATGACAGGCTGCACAACATGGTATATACGGTTTGCCATCAGCACTACAATTTGTACCGGTTTATAAGGTATAAACAGGTTTTTTTCGTCCATTAAACCCTGAGACTTGCTTGCATAATTCGAAGCTCTTACCCTAGCAGGCACGTCTCAACACAGGAACCCAGAGGACAAACCATGAGTCATTTGAACGTCGATAAAGCCCGCTACAACATGATCGAACAGCAGGTCCGCCCGTGGGAGGTGCTTGATCGCCGGGTACTCGATGTGATGGCCAAAACCAAGCGCGAAGAGTTCGTTCCCGAAGCCTGGAAAAACCTGGCGTTCGCCGATATTGAGATCCCGATCGGCGCAGGCCAGGTGATGATGCCGCCAAAGCTCGAAGGGCGGCTGTTGCAGGTCTTGCAGATCAAACCCACAGACCGGGTATTGGAAATCGGCACCGGCAGCGGCTACCTGACTGCCTGCCTGGCGCAGCTTGGTGAAAGTGTGGTCACGGTCGAGTTACATCCGGAATTGAGCGAACAAGCCCGGCAGAAACTGTCTGCCGCCGGTCTCAACAATATCACCCTGCGCACGGGCAATGCGGCAAACGGCTGGGACCAGGATGGCCCCTTCGACGTCGTCGCGGTGACCGGCTCACTGCCTGAAGAAAACAGTAAATTCGCCAAATTGTTGCGCGACTCTGGCAGGCTTTTTGTAGTAACAGGTAAGGCGCCGGTGATGACTGCGACCCTGGTAACACGCAATTCTGACAGGGATTTTCATACGGAATACCTGTTCGAGACCAGTGTACCGCCGCTTGAACAGGTCGGCGCAGGCGAGAAATTTGTATTTTAACCCAATAATTGACGAGTAGAACCATACTATGCGGCTCATTGACTTCAGTCTCCTTGTCTTGCTTGTCGTGCTGCCTCCGGTGACGGTGGCCGACAACCTGCTTGAGATCTTCACGCTGGCCGCAAAAAGAGACCCGGAACTGCGTGCTGCGCGTGAAAACTACCAGGCCGTCAAGGAAAGCACACCACAGGCGCGCGCTTCACTGCTGCCCAACCTGTCCCTGTCCGCGTCCAGCTCTGAAAACAAACAGACCAACAACGGAATCCGTTCGGATTTCAGCGCTGACAATGTCAGCCTGGTGCTGACCCAGCCGGTATTCAACTACAAGTTCCTGATGACATTGAAACAGGCCAAAACTACGGTAAGAAAAGCAGGGATCGATCTCAGCGCTGCCTACCAAGCACTGATCCTGCGTGTTGCGGAACGCTACTTCGCGGTACTCAGCGCAAAGGACAATCTCACTTTTCTCCAGGCCGAGAAAAAATCCTTTTCGCGGAAACTGGAAGAAGCGCAGAAACGATTCAAAGTCGGCCTGATTGCGATTACCGGGGTTCATGAAGCACGCTCGGCCCGCGACCTGTCTGCCGCCCAGGTGATCGAGGCGGAGAATATCCTTGCCAACGCGATAGAAAAACTGCGTGAGATTACCGGGCAGACACACGACCGGCTGGCAGAACTGAAGGACACGATTCCACTGACCAGCCCGGCACCAAGGAATATGAACCAGTGGACCAAGACAGCACTGCGGCAGAACCTGCAGCTGCAATCCACTCAGCAAGACATCGAGATTGCCAGGATCGACATCAAGATCAAGAACTCCGGCCACCTGCCTACCCTTGACCTGGTCGCCAGCAAGTCCAAGAACAATACGACCGGAGGTTTTTTCGGGGCCAGGGAATCCGACACCGGCACGATCGAGTTGCGCCTCAATGTGCCTATCTTCAGTGGCGGGCTGACGCGCTCACAAACCAAGCAGGCCCGCCACAAGTATCAGCAGGCGGTGGAACTGCATGAAAAACAGCAACGTACCACGCTGAGCCAGACACGTAACGCCTATCGCGGTATCCTAGCGGGAATAAGCCGGGTCAAGGCGCTCAAACAGGCCATCATCTCGGCCCGCAGCGCACTGCGGGCGACCCAGGCGGGCTTCGAAGTCGGTACCCGCACGATCGTCGATGTGCTGAATTCACAACGTGAACTGTTCAAGGCTAAAAGCAACTATTCGCGTGCAAGACACGACTACGTACTGAACCTGTTACGCCTCAAGCAGGCAGCGGGGACCCTGTCGATCGATGACCTGAAAGCAGTCAACTCCTGGCTGCGCCCGCACAGCACGACACCTTGACAGGAAAGCGTTGCAATGGAAATCGAGAATTTTGGTGCACAGACCGACAACGCCGATTTCAGCAACCCGCTGGCGATGATCCACGCATGCCATGAGCGTATCCGCCGCTTCTGCAGGTTACTGCAGGACGCCGGAAGCGCACTACAGCAGCATGGTGCCAGCCAGGACTTCGTGACCGCCTGCAAACATATCCACCACTATTTTTCCACCGCTGGAAAGCTTCACCACCAAGACGAGGAAAACGATATCTTCCCGCTGGTTATCCGCACGTCGCTGAAAATTGCAGAACTCATCCACCAACTCAAACAGGAACACCGGCAGCTGGACCAGCTCTGGGAATCACTCGCACCACTGCTTCAATCCGCACGGCACCTCGACGACCCCGGCCAATTCATCCGCCTGGCCAACGACTACGCCAGACTTGCCGTGGCACACGTTGATAAAGAAGAGGAGGAATTCCTGCCGGTCATCCAACACCTGCTGAGTTCCGAGCAGCTCGAGAAAATCGGGCACTCGATGGCACTGCGGCGCAACCTGGCCTTCCCGCCGCCCGGCTTTGAATAACTGAATAACTTCCCTGTCAGGCCTCCCAGGCTGTCTCAGTGCACAGCAACCTTGATCTTTTTTGCCTCGCTGGCCGTTTTCTTTGGCAGCTCCAGCCGCAATACACCATCCTTATAGCTGGCCACCGTATTGGCTTCATCGATCTCCGCGCCGAGTTGAAAACGTCTCAAGTACTGGCCGTAGGACCTTTCCTGGTGAATCACCTTGCCGCCGCTTTCCTCGGTCCTTTCTTCGGCCTTCTCTGCCTTGATGGTCAGCACGCCGTTTTCCAGTGCGACCTCGATATCCTCCTTCTTGATCCCTGGCATCTCGACACTGATCAGAAAACGCTTGTCTTCTTCTACCACATCGAGCAGCGGCTGGTTGGCACCAGGCGCCGCACCATACCAGCGCAACGGGCGGAAAAACCCTTCGTACAACTCGTTGAAGTCACTGAAAATGTCACTCGGCCCTTTTTTGACGGGCACCTGGCTGGATTTAAACATGACGGACCTCCTTTCATCATACCGGTATGTACCCTGTTGCTTCCTACCCAGATTTTCGATAATTAAAACAAAATCCTGCTGCTCCTGCATTGACCCCGGTCAAAACAACAGATTTATTAAACTCTTTCACTCCAGTGCCGCTAGATAGATCAGGACGATACACATACTTTTTAACCGGCTGGCGATGAATTTCTGGACCCTGAAAAATTTCAGTATTCTGATTGTTGACGATTTCGCAGAAATACGTTCGATGCTGCGCCTGATGATCATCAACTTTGGGGCAGCCGACGTCCACGCGGTCAAGACCGGCGAAGAAGCCATTGCGCTGATGCGCAAAAAACATTTCCATATCGTACTGTGTGACTACAATCTTGGCCCCGCCAAAGACGGCCAGCAGGTACTGGAGGAAGCCCGGCACAAAAAGCTGCTGTTACCGACCGACCTGTTTATCATGATCACTGCGGAAAAGTCTTCCTATATGGTCATGGGAGCCATCGAGTACTATCCTGACGACTACCTGTCCAAACCGTTTACCAGGGCAACACTGCTGCACCGGTTGCGGAAACTGATACAGGCCAAAGAGGCCTGTAGGGAAATCCTGCTGGCGCAGGCGCGCAACGACCTGGAGCTGGCTTTGCGGCTGTGCGACCAGGCCATCTCAGAGGGCAGCAAGCACCGGCAAAGTATCCGCAAGATCAAGGCGGAACTGCTGCTGCAGTCCGGCAACTACGAGGAAGCCCGGGAACTCTACCAATCGATCGTCGACGAACGGGAACTGCACTGGGCGATGACCGGCCTGGCACAGTCACACTTCTTTCTGGGCGACGATGACGGTGCTGAAGAGATTCTATGCCAGGTCATCGACAGCAATACCAACTACATGGAGGCATACGACTGGCTGGCAAAACTCTATATCAAGAAAGAAACGCCGAAAAAGGCGCAGGAGGTATTGCTCAAGGCCACAGAAAAATCGCCGAAATCCCTGCTCCGGCAACGCCAGCTCGGAGAGATCAGCCTGGAGCTGAATGAATACGAAACCTCGCGCAAGGCATTTCAGGCCGCGGTCGAACACGGCACACATTCATGTTACAAAAAGAAAGGTGACTATGCCGGGTTGTCCAAGGCACAACTGGGGTGTGGCCGCGATGAAGAGGCCATCAGGACCGCCGAGTCGATCAGCAGGAAATTCCCGCATGACCAGCACAGCGACACCTACGCCCAGGCATTGGTATGCAACCTCCTGCACAGAATGAACCCCGGGGACGACACACGGCAGCGGCTCGACGCGGTACTGGAATCGCTGGACCAGCAGGAACAGGCACTGCCCGACGAACTCGCGCTGCTCCTTGCAGAAACCTGCCTGCAAAACGGCAAGACAGAGGCCGCCGAACGGTATATCAAAGACCTGGTTCGAAACAACCACAACGATACGCAACTGATCAGACAGGCAAAAAAAATCTACGCAGAGGCCGGCCTGGCGGCGCAGGGAGAAAAACTGGTCACGACCGCCCAGACCGAGGTCATCGACTTGAATAACCAGGGTGTACAGCTGGCCGAAGCCGGACAGTTCGAAGATTCCATCGATCTGTTCATCAAGGCCTGTGCCGCGATGCCTGGCAACCTGACTATCCTGCTCAACGCCATACAGTCACTGCTGCTGTCTGCGCAGCATTGTGGCGTCGATGAAGACAAACTGAAGATGATCAAGGACTACCTTCAACGGGCGCGGGAAATCGACGGCAACAACCCGAAATACCTTGGACTGCTGGATCACTACAAAAAACTGGCAACAGACGACGCAGCATGAAAAACTCACTGTCAAATCACTATGCAGCAGCGACCGCGCAGGACGGCATGGCTGAACTCGACCTCGAGACACTGCTTGCCAGCAGCCTGCATGATATCAAGAACGCACTTGGGTTGCTGCTTGGCAACCTCGAACAACTGCAGACGGACGGAACCGGCGCCACGTCCGCCGGCAACAGCAACCTGTCCCGGCTGAGACTGGGCGGTGAGCAGATCCGTATGAACCTGGTACAGCTCCTGGCACTGTACCGCCTGAAATCAGACGACCAGTTGATCGATATCCAGGAGCACAACCTGCTGGACTTCATCGAGGAGTGTATCGCACCCTTTGAAGAAGCGTTTGCAGAAAAAGGGATATCGTTGGAACTCGACTGCGACGAAACCGCACACTGGTATTTCGATGCCGACCTGATCGGTGTGGTCATTGCCAACGTGCTGCACAACCTCTATCAGCAGGCGAAAACACGGGTGTGCTTCAAGATCGAAACCGGCGCCAACGGCCTGGTGCTCAGCATCAGCGACGACGGCGAAGGTTTTCCAGCCGGTATGCTTGAACGCACGGAGATACGGCAGGGGAAAATACAGTTCCATTCAGGAAGCACCGGGCTGGGATTGTATTTCTCACAGATGATCGCCCGCGCCCACAAAAATCGCGGCACTGCCGGCTGGATACAACTTGACAACCAGGGTATCGAGCATGGCGCCAGGTTCGTGCTGTACCTGCCTTGAGCAGTCGAATCCGCCGTGGGACACACACCGCATTC
>JALUUZ010000504.1 GCA_027021095.1 Gammaproteobacteria bacterium | reverse complement strand
GGCAACATCCAGGATCAATTCCGGCGTTCCCGGCAGCACTTCGAAGCGTCCGTGCAGCTGGGCTGCGCCCACCCCTTGACGAATCGCCGCAGTCGACAATGGAAAACGCGCCGCGTTGAGCTCGGCCACGGCGACTGCCGCAGCCGCGTTCTGAAGCTGGTGCTGCCCGCGCAAACACGGCCAAGGCAGCGCGTAATAGTCCCGCTCGAATTCCGCCGCGGCACCGATCCAGTGCCAGCCGTTTTCGTCTGTCTGCACCTGGTAATGCTTACCGTAAATCAACAACGGCACCTCCAGCTGCCGTGCATACTGCCTGACAGAATCCGGGGGCATCGACTCGCCGCAGACAGCCGGCCTTCCGGCCCGAAAAATACCCGCCTTTTCATACCCTATCTGTTCGCGTGTCTGCCCCAGCCACTGCTGGTGATCCAAGCCTACCGAGGTGATCAGCGCGCAATCGGCATCGATGATATTGACAGCATCCAGCCTCCCGCCCAGCCCGACCTCGAGTAATACCACGTCCAGATTCTGCCGCGCGAAATACAGTAACGCTGCGAGCGTGCCAAACTCGAAGTAGGTCAGGCTGACTGTATCCCGGTATCGGTCGACTTCGGCAAAGACTTCGCACAAGACCTGTGGATCGATCGGCACGCCCTGGACACGGATGCGTTCGGTATAGCTGTACAAATGCGGCGACGTGTAGCTGCCAACCCGGTAGCCGGCATGGCGGTAGACGGCTTCCAGGTAGGCGATACAGGAACCTTTGCCATTGGTCCCGGCCACACTGATGACCGCGGACGCGACCGGTGGCCGGCCAAGCCTGGCCCAGACATCGGCGATACGCCGCAGATCGAAATCCATCGTTTGTGGATGCAGCGACTGCTGCCAGGCCAGCCATTCGGACAAGGAATCGAAACGCATCGACACCCGCTGAGTCAGCAACGACTAGCCCGCATCGCTCACCACCGTTCGTCGCGAGACGGAGCCAGGGTGCGGCATGGATAGCTTTCGCGACCGAGAAGCGCGCAGGCAAGTAGGGTGCGTTGTACGCACCGCCACCACGACAGATCGCATCATCCGAAGAGGCTTTTTCACGCTGGCTCGCCGACCGAGCGAAAGCCAGCCATGGCGTGCCATTGGGCCGTCGCAGTAGAAGGGTGGTGAGAAAGGCGGGCTAGTTTTTAAAAGACGCATCATCACCCGATTCGGTTTCGACGATTGGCGGATCGACCTCCGGTACCGTCTCGGCCTCGGGTTCTTCCACCGTCCGGTTGGTCAGGATTGAGATCAGGGCACTTAGCCGGTCACGCATTTCACGGCGGTCGACGATCATGTCCACTGCGCCGTGCTCGAGCAGAAACTCGCTGCGCTGAAAACCTTCCGGCAGCGTTTCCCGGACCGTCTGTTCGATCACGCGCGGCCCGGCAAAACCGATCAGCGCCTTGGGTTCTGCGACATTGATGTCCCCAAGCATTGCCAGGCTGGCAGACACACCGCCCATGGTAGGATCCGTCAACACAGAG
>JALUUZ010000503.1 GCA_027021095.1 Gammaproteobacteria bacterium | reverse complement strand
GTAAATCTACGGTGCCGGTTGGCACCGCCGACAGGGTACGCAAAGCTATCGCCGAGAGCCTAGCCGACCGCGGGCTTCAGCCGATGTTTGATGTGGTTTCCAACCCAGAGTTCCTCAAGGAAGGCGCAGCAATAGGAGACTTCATGAAGCCGGATCGAATCATTGTAGGGACCGACAATACTCGCCCTACCGAGCTGATGCATGAGCTGTACGCCCCATTCAACCGTAGCCATGATCGAATGATCGTGATGGATATTCGCTCTGCTGAACTCACGAAGTATGCTGCCAACGCCATGCTGGCGACCAAGATCAGCTTCATGAATGAATTGTCCAATCTGGCCGAGCGTTTGGGTGCTGATATCGAGCAGGTGCGCGTGGGTATCGGTTCGGATCCGCGAATAGGCTACCACTTTATCTATCCCGGTTGCGGCTACGGAGGTTCGTGCTTCCCGAAAGATGTGCAGGCCCTGGAGCGCACAGCAAGGGAGGTGGATTACAACGCCGAGCTCTTGCAGGCGGTAGAGTCGGTCAATCGACGCCAGAAACAAGTAATTTATCAAAAGATTATTCGCCACTTCAATGGCGAGCTGAACGGTAAGACCTTTGCTCTATGGGGTTTGGCATTCAAGCCCGGCACTGACGATATGCGCGAGGCGCCTAGCCGAGTGCTGTTGGATGCCTTGTGGGCAGCGGGCGCGAAGGTTCGAGCATACGATCCAGCGGCCATGCAAGAGGCAAGACGCATTTACGGCGAACGCCATGACTTCGAACTGTGCGAGTCACCAGAGATAGCCGTCGAGGGTTCCGATGCCCTGGTTACGATTACCGAATGGAAGGTGTTTCGTAGTCCGGATTTTAGGCGGATCAAAGACAGCCTGAGCCAAGCCGTAATCTTTGATGGTCGTAATATGTACGACCCTCAGGTATTGGCAGAGGCAGGAATCACTTATTACGCGATTGGACGCCCATGAAAGTACTGGTCACCGGTACCGCTGGTTTCATCGGCAACGCATTAGCCTTGCGCCTCCTGGATCGGGGCGACGAGGTGATCGGTATCGACAACCTTACCGACTACTACGACATCTCGTTGAAAGAGGCGCGCCTAGCTCGGATCCGGGACTATTCTAGTTTCACTGAGCTGCGAAGCAACATCGCGGACCGTCCTGCCATGGAAGCAGCCTTCGCGGACCATCGTCCACAGCGCGTGGTACACCTTGCCGCTCAAGCAGGAGTACGCTATTCGTTGGAGAACCCTCACGCCTACATGGACAGCAATCTAGTGGGCTTCCTGCAGATCCTTGAGGGTTGCCGAGCCCATTCCGTCGAGCATCTGGTTTATGCCTCCAGCAGTTCCGTCTATGGTGCCAACACCAGGGTACCCTTTTCGGTGAATCACAACGTCGACCATCCATTGAGTTTCTATGCCGCCACAAAGAAGGCCAATGAACTGATGGCCCACACTTACAGTCATCTGTATGGGCTACCTAGTACCGGGCTACGATTCTTCACAGTATACGGTCCGTGGG
>JALUUZ010000502.1 GCA_027021095.1 Gammaproteobacteria bacterium | reverse complement strand
TTCGCACGGTGGTGCTCTTACAATTAAGCTACAGGCACAAAGTCGCTAAAAACCAATCGGCTACAAAAAAACCGTCAAGCTTGCCTGTTTCCTGAACTCCTTGTTTGCATTGTTTTTCCAATAAAACAGCGATAAACTATTTCAACAATACAAGCGGTTTTTCGCCAATACTTACATTAATCACGTTGGTGTTAACGCAGACGAGCTTCAAAGGTTTTATTTAGTCTTGTTAGTTTTACGATGCATGTGGTCATTGACGGGAGCGAATTCATGACGACCGACAACAAAGAGAGAAATCGCAACGAACGCAAGCTCAAGGAGAAAATAAAGCGTATTGACCAACGCATCGAAGACTATCTAGAACAGCTGGATGAGCAGGACGCGGCTGAAGCGGAACAGCCCACAGTGGACCCAAGCGCCATCGAGGAAGCCTTAAAGCGGCTGAAGAAAAATTAACCAGGGCGCAGTGTACCCACCACCACATTTTTATTATCTGTAAGCACTAAAGGTCTGGCATCACCGCCAAAATAGTAATATCTGAAATATGCTGAATTGCGATTACAATATTCTTGGATGAAAGAAAGCTCGAATTCTTGACTTGGACTATTTAATAGTAAAATGCTTCGTTACACTACAAATATCTCGACATATTTGCATTTCAATATACGCAGAGAAAAACAGCCCCAATCCTAAAATATACTTAATTAAAAAAATCCTCATCTATTTTTTTAAGAGATAGAACTTGCTCATCACGACAGCCAATGTTGTAACGAATCATCAGCTTTGCAAGATGGGCTCCATCTATCAAGACAATTCTACTGCCAAGGTTTTTTGCAGTCTGAACGGCTGAAGGACTAAAAGAAGATGTAGTAATAAAAATACCTTTTTGAGCTTTTTTGAGATTAAGCGCACCAAAAAAATCACGAATATCTCCTGCTCCAACTGTATTTCCAGCCGCATAGCGCTTAGCTTGGATATAGATTTGATCAACACCAAGAGGGTCCTGATCTACAACCCCGTCAACACCGTTGTCGCCGGTTTTGCCAAGCGCGCGACCCGCATCTTCTGCCGTTCCACCATACCCCATGGCAAGTAATAGATCGACAATCAAACGTTCAAAAAATCCTGGTGAAACTCCGCGGACTCGATCAAGAAGTTCTGTTGAAAGTGTTGCATGAATATTCTCGTATGCCGCTCTTAACACTTCATCGGGTGTTGCATTACTTTCAATAGTTTCTGTTATTTCTTCGGACTCTGTCTTGGTGTTATTACGCGTCTGCCCCTGAAAGGCTCTGAACTCATCGAATTGCCTTAAGTATTGGTTATTGATTTCAGCATTGTCATTCAGCGCTTTTTGTCCGCGCTGGGTAATAACAAAATACCCACGCCTGGTAGCTTCAACAAGGCCAGCTTTAATGAGATAAGCTTTTGCCCAATGAACACGATTGGAGAAAGTCGTTTGTTTTCCGCTTGGGAGTAATTCTTCCCGTTCTTCTTCTGTTAGTTGAAACTTGTCTGCCAGTTGATTGACCACATCACTAATACGCACTTCTCCATCTTTCGAGGCATCCAGCACTGGTCGCATAAGTGTTTGGTAATCCGGTATCATCTTTTTTTTCCTTCTTAACCTTCTCGTTCTTGGTTTGCCAAGATATCTAGATGCTGATATCCATAGGCCTAAACCGCCAACTCCCCAACATGAAATCCAGGCTACTTGCCTTCAAGCATAAGGAGAATAACCACAACACGCCTGAATATCAATCCAGAAAATTAGTTCAGGAAACCAGCGCCAGGCAAGAGCTATCGTCAAATGTCGTCGATCTCGCTATTCACTTCAGCTCCGTCTCTGAACTTCACTAATCATGTTAGCATTCGGGGTCACTATCGTCTGATTTGGTTCCGAACCCGGATTGAATATTACCACTATAGTGATCAAGGTCCCGGCTACCATGCGGGACGGCGAGGATTTCAATATCGCCATTGTCTTGTACGCGATAGAGAATAAGGTGTTTGCCTTCGACGATGCTGCGGCAGCCTTTTGCGATTTCAGGGCGTTCGCGGCCGAGTGCGGGATTTTCTGTAAGGCTGGTAAAGCGGTTCGACAATTGCTCCAGATATTTTTTTACCTGGGCGTCGCCCCAGTGTTCGTGTGTGTAGGATTTGATAGCGAGCAGATCTTCTTGTGCCACATGAGATAAAATGTAGCGGGGCATTAATCAGCCTTTCCGGCAATCAGCTCTTTCATGAAGTGTTCACCATCCACTCCTTCCCCCTTGCCGAGAGAAGCGATCCCTTCCGCTGCACGATGGCGCAGCCATTCCAGTTTTTCCTGTTGGACACGTTCATGTTCTTCTAACAAACGTAAGGCCGCGCGAATGACTTCGCTGGCAGACCCATAACGCCCATGTTTTACCTGGTCGCTGATAAAGCCTTCAAAATAATCCCCTAAGGAAATACTGGTTGTTTTGGCCATGGCTTCTGTCTCCATTTTCTACTATTACCAGTATTTACCAATATTTAGTAAACATCAAGAAAAATTAAAACCCTCATCTCGTCTCTATGTTCCTAATTTTCTGTTAAATAGCTGAGTTTTCATCATAATACTCAAGCCATTGCAGGATCATCAGGTGATATCCGGCCCAGATCACGAATTGCCGTTTCAGTCGGTCATGACGGGCAAAATACCGCATCACCTCTTTGGGCGCTAAAAGATCATACAATTAGACCGTACTGGTTTTCCTACTATTGCCAATCTGCTGCCAATCCGCATTGCTCACCACCGTTCGTTGCGAGACGGAGCAAGGTATGACCTGGGTGGCTTTCGCGACCGAGGAGCGTGCAGGCAAGGGTACGCCACGTGGTATGGTATGGTATGGTATGGTATGATCAGCCCACACCAATGTATGGATCATGACATGGTACGGAAGAATCGTGTGTAGAAGAATGACCACGTGATGCGATACGCTTTGTCGAGGTGTCGGTATATGCAATGCACCCCGCCCCATCATGACGGTGTGCGAAGCACACCAAAGGATTTACGGCAAAGCAATATCATGCACCAAAGTGGGGTGCGTTGTACACACCACCACGACAAAGCGCATCGCATCACCCGAAGATGCTTTTACACACTGGCTCGCTGACCGAGCGAAAGCCAGCCAGGCCGCGCCATTGGGCCGTCGCAGTAGAAGGGTGGTGAGAAACACGGGCTAGAACTTACTCGCTCATATCTCAATGACCCAGTCCGGCTTGAAGTTCGAATTCAGTTCCTGCGGCGAATAACCGCGCGGGTTGCAGACCACCCGCGTGTCGTAAATCCGGTAATCAAACGAGTCATGCATGTGTCCATGGATCCAGAGTGCCGCCCGACTGCCATCCATGAGATATTCCAGGTTGCTGGCAAAGGCCGGAGTCAGTAGGTCGCATGCATACCTCGGATGCACCGACCGTGACGAAGGCGCATGGTGGGTAACCACCACGGTACTTCCGTCAAAGGGTTCAGCCAGTATGGCAGCCAGCCAGTTGCGGCTGGCTTCGTGCAACTTGACGGCATCCTCGGGAGTGAAGCGCTGGCCCTTATTCTGGATGATGGAGAAGTCGGTCATCTGCGTCCGGGCTTGCAGCATGGCGAATAATTTGTTGGCCTCTCCGAACAAGCCGAAGTCCGTCCACAGGATACAGCCCAGGAACCGTACACCACCGATAACAACTTGATCGTCATCCAGCACGTGAATGTTATCGGGTGCTTCTAACTTCAGTTTATCGATCAACGAAATGTCGTGACGGTAGAACTCGTGATTACCCGGTACGTAGATCACTGGTCTCTCCGGGAACCGCTCCCCTGCCCAGCGCAGGCCTTCCAACCCGACGCCAATATCGCCCGCCAGGATCACTATGTCGGCATTGGTTGCCGGCGGCGCGAAGTCCTCGAACTCGACGTGCAGATCATTGAGGATATGGAGTTTCATAAAATATTCCTGGACCATCGATTGACAGCCCAAAAGTTTACTATAACAATACTTGGGTACAAACAACCAATGGATGGATAACACAATGAAAAAATATATGGCGTTTATTGCAGGCTTGGTACTCTCCTCTGTATGCAGCGCCCAAGGCGTGAACATGCCGAAACAGACATGGCTGGCGAACCTGCAGAAAATTCTGCCTGCACACCTTTGTAAGCCCCAGTCACCATTGATGCGGATCTACAAGGGAAACAATTGCATTGCAGACATGAATGCCCTCTACAAAAAATGCACTACCAGCGTCAAGAACGTGGTGATCCCTGATGTGCTCACAAGCGTACCCCAGGCAAGCCGGCTGGGACAGGTGATTGCAGAATGCATGGCCGCTTATTATCAAGGCGGTCAGGCGGTCAGGCTGTTCAACATGATGCAGTCCCTGTCGGAAAAATAACAACACCCTGGCATGACGCCCCCCGGCTTGCGTTGCCTGCCGCTTTACTGCGAACGCGGCAGGCGATGCGGACCGAATTTCAGCTTCGTAAACCTACTGTTTACACTTTGACTGCAAGCAGGCCCCCACTGCCCCCTGTAGACCAGGTCCTGTACCCATGACGACAGCCACACTACAACACGCAGGATACGATGCGGCTGCGGCAGCACTATCAATAAAATGTCTGCCCTGTTCACCCTTTGCGTGCGCGGCTTCGTTGGAATATACTCGTACTGAATAAACTTTTCCCGGGGGGGGGACTGGTATGTACCGCGCTGCTTTTGCCGTAGCCATTCTGTATGCTGTCTTTTTTGCGCTGTTTTACGGCCCCTACACATTGATCGCTCTCTTTCCCATTCCTGTCAGGGAAGTGCTGTCTACATACCAGGAGCCATTCGTCTGGATCTATCTCTTGGTTTTTACCGTTTGCCAGGCGGCGTTACTGCTGATTCCCATCCAGGCTTCACGTCAGCGGCTGGTCGGTAGGCGCCCTGTCATCGTCACCGTCCTGGTGGGCGCGTTCCTGCTGGCCGTGCTGGTATCGGGACTGGTTCTGCTGGCTACCGAGCTGTTCAGATTACAGGGCAGCCTCTGGGCGATCTTGCTGTATTCTGTTTTTTTCGTTTCCTGGCTTGTTTGGGGTATAGTGTTTTGGACCTACTCGAAAACAACAAGTGCTTCATCACTGCACGAACGTATGACCCGCTTTCTGTACCGGGGCAGCATCCTCGAAATCCTGGTCGCGATCCCGTCCCACATCATCGCCAGGCAGCGTACTGAATGTTGCGCCGGCCTTGCTACCTTTACCAGCCTGACTTTCGGTATGTCGATCATGCTGATCTCATTGGGGCCCGGTGTCTACCTGCTGTACCGCAAACGTCTGCAACGGCTGCGCCGCTAGCCCGCCTTTCTCACCACCCTTGCACCGTCTCGCGACGAACGGTGGTGAGCAATGCGGGCTAAGAGTGAGCTTGAACGTCTGTGACCCTGCCGCTTTTCGTGCCCGGCGGATTGAGCTAAGATAGCGCCTGTCCTGCGGGGCGGCCTTGACAGGCGGGGCTGTTAAAGGAGATTGAACATGGCGCAAAAAAAAATACTGCTGTTGACAGGTGATTTCGGTGAAGACTACGAAATCATGGTACCGTTCCAGGCTTTGTCCATGATCGGACACCAGGTCGACGCGGTCTGCCCCGGCAGAAAAAAAGGCGAGCAGATACCGACCGCTGTCCATGACTTCGAAGGTGACCAGACCTATACCGAGAAACGCGGCCATAACTTTACATTGAATGCCTCGTTCGATGAAATCGATCCCGGGCAGTACGATGCCTTAGTTATTTCCGGCGGCCGTGGACCGGAATATATCCGGCTCGATGACAAGGTGATCGCTTTAACCCGGCATTTTGCCGAGCACAACAAACCGATTGCCTCGATCTGTCATGGCGCGCAGGTCCTTGCAGCAGCTGACGTGATCCGCGGTAAACGCATCTCCGCCTACCCGGCGGTCGCCCCGGAAGTCAAACTTGCCGGCGCGGAGTTCGTCGATCTGCCGGTGGACCAGGCGGTCGTCGATGGTAATTTCGTTACCTCACCCGCCTGGCCGGCTCACCCGGACTGGCTGGCAAAGTTTCTTGAACTACTCGGCTCAAAGATTGAGCTGTGAACTATCTTCTACACGCGATTCTTCCTTGCCATATCATTATCATTGGCGCGCATGGCGCACCCTTGCCTGCGCGCTCCTCGGTCGGTGAAAGTTACCCATGCCGCACCCTTGCTCCGTCTCGCGACGAACGATGGTAAAAAATGTGGACCAGGCCCAAGCCGGACCGGGACCGGCGACACAACGCAAGTCACTCACCCATCGATCTTGAACAATCCCAGGTAAACACTTATGATGAGCAGCCACACGGCTGTTGAAAACCGGCCTTCAACTCCCGGCTGAAGAAGAACTAAAGAATACTAATTTATAAACCTTGCCGGGACACCAGGTATCATTACTTCATTCGGGAGGAAATCCATGCAAGGCACAGTCGGCCCCTGCCTGCAAGAACTGGAAAAGGTCATAAAGCAGGCAAACTCCATCAAGCTGTCCGCCACATTGCTCAAGCCCAGGCACAAAACCGTAACACTTGAACTCGACGCGGTACGTACCGGGGTCGGGGGTTCTATTGGCATCCCGAAAGGAAACGGTCATGTCGTGTTCTGGGATTTTTACCCGACGCTTAAAGATGCGCTCGAGGAAGTCTATGTCAAGCACCAGCGCATCATCGATATCGACCTGGGTTCCATTACCGTCAAAAGCCAGAAAAGCCCACTGAAAGGCAAAGCACTGAAAAATCTATGCACCGACGCGTTGTATGAGTTCTACGGTATCGAAAAACCAAGCGCCGAAGACATCGCGGCCAGGCAAAAAGCGCTGCGCAAAGCACAGCGAGCCAAACAGGCGGAGCAGAAAAAATCCCGCGAGGCGTTACTCGCGCTGCTGACCAACGGGGAAGTCAAAAAATGGAACCACCAACATGCGAAGGCGGCTGCACTGCAACCCTTCAAGAGCGTGGATCTGAGCGGCCGTTCGCTGCCTGGGATCAAGCTGGTCGACATGCCGGGCGCAGACTTCAGTCACTGCGATCTGTCGGGGGCGTCGCTGAAGCGGGGCGACCTGCGCAACGCAAAATTCGTCGACAGCAGCCTTCGCGACGCCAGGTTGCACAATGCCAGGTTCGAGAACGCCGACCTGTCCGGGGCGGACCTGCGTGGCGCCAGGTTGCGCCAGGTAGACCTGCGCGGTGCCAGGCTG
>JALUUZ010000501.1 GCA_027021095.1 Gammaproteobacteria bacterium | reverse complement strand
CCGGGTAGTCCCGCTTGGCAAGCTCAGTCATCTTCTTTTCGATCGCCTTCAGATCCTCCGGGGTAAAGGGTTTTTCATAGGCGAAATCATAGTAAAAGCCATTGTCGATCACCGGCCCGATCGTCACCTGGGCCTGCGGAAACAGCTCTTTCACTGCTTGTGCCAGCAGGTGCGCGGCCGAATGCCGGATCACTTCCAGCCCGGCTTCGTCCTTGTCAGTCACGATCGACACCGCCGCGTCGTGATCGACCTCGTAGCTGGTATCGACCAGCCTGCCGTCGACCGTGCCGGCCAGCGCCGCCTTGGCCAGTCCGGGGCCTATGTCTGCTGCGATATCGTGGATTGAAACGGGGTTCGGGTACTGGCGTCGACTGCCGTCGGGGAGCGTAATCTGGGGCATGTGTTCCTCTGTACAGTGGTGGTCGATACGAGAGACCACTTGATTTCCACCTGCACAACCGCTTGCAGGCATTCCTGGTCAACCCGGCCCTGCCGCACACAGCCTTCACTGCATGCGCCAATGCGGGCGCCATTGATCTGGTAGGCGCGATTGGATTCGAACCAACGACCCCCACCATGTCAAGGTGATGCTCTAACCAACTGAGCTACGCGCCTGCCGGAACGACACAATACTAGAAAAAACGCTAGGAGACAATCCCCAAATGCCGCTCGCGGATATTCTGGATCCGGTTGCGGAGCTCGGCGGCCTGTTCGAACTCCAGGTCCCGCGCGTGGGCGAACATTTTTTGCTCCAGGCGCTCGATTTCACGCGCCAGCTCGGTATCGTTCATCGCCGCATACTCGATGATCTCCTCGGCCACCTGCAGCCTGTCCTTCAGGTTGCCGAGATTCGGGCGCTGGCCGGTTTCCATGATATCGGCGATCTTCTTGCGTACCCCCTTCGGCGTGATCTTGTGCTTGCGGTTGAACGCCTGCTGTTTCTGCCGGCGCTTGGTGGTGATGTCGATCGCACGCTGCATCGAACCGGTGACCTTGTCGGCATACAGGATCGCCTTGCCCTGCAGGTTGCGCGCCGCGCGGCCGATGGTCTGGATCAACGAATCCTCGGAACGCAAAAAGCCCTCCTTGTCGGCGTCGAGGATTGCGACCAGCGAGACCTCGGGCATATCCAGGCCCTCACGCAACAGGTTGATCCCGACCAGCACGTCGAACTCGCCGAGCCGCAGGTCACGAATGATCTCGACGCGTTCCACCGTATCGATATCGGAGTGCAGGTAACGCACCCGGACCCCGTGTTCGGCCAGGTAATCGGTCAGGTCTTCGGCCATGCGCTTGGTCAGCGTCGTCACCAGCACACGCTCGTCACGCTGCACACGCTGATTGACTTCCGACAACAGGTCGTCGACCTGGCTGGCCACCGGGCGGACCTCGATCTCCGGATCGAGCAGCCCGGTCGGGCGCACCACCTGCTCGACGATCTGGCCCGACAGTTCACGCTCATAGGCCCTCGGCGTCGCCGACACAAAGATCGTCTGCGGCGCCAGGCGCTCGAACTCCTCGAACCGCAACG
>JALUUZ010000500.1 GCA_027021095.1 Gammaproteobacteria bacterium | reverse complement strand
TTATTCCGGATAGCCGCCGTGTCGCTCAAACCTTTACCGATAACGTCTTATACAGTTTCCAGTGCTGTGGGCCTGGGCAAACAGGCGCTGTTCGACTCGCTGGTCGCCGGCACGAGCGGGCTTAAACCGAACCGCTTTCCTGGTTGTGACCTGGATACCTGTGTCGGCAGCGTCGATGCAGTCGACACAGTGGTCCTGCCTGAAGCGCTCACCGATTTTGACTGCCGCAACAACCGCCTGGTTTACCTTGCGCTGCAGCAGGATGGGTTTGAGGATGCGGTCGAACAGCTGAAACAGCGTTATGGTGCCTCCCGGATCGGGGTATTCCTGGGAACCAGCACATCCGGGATCGAGCACACCGAACAGGCCTACAGGGACCGGGACAGGCAGACCGGCCAGTTGCCGGCGTTCGACTACTTGAAGGTGCACAATACGTTTTCACTGGCTGATTTCGTTCAGCGGTTGTTTGCACTGGATGGCCCGGCACATGTGGTATCGACCGCCTGCTCGTCGAGTGCCAAGGTGTTTGCCAGTGCGTGGCGGCAGATACAGGCTGGTTTGTGTGACGCGGCGATTGTCGGCGGTGCCGACAGCCTTTGCCTGACCACCCTGTATGGTTTCAATTCGCTTGAACTGGTGTCGACTGAGCCCTGCCGTCCCTGGGACAGGTACCGTAACGGGATCAGCATTGGGGAAGGCGCGGGGTTTGCGATACTTGAATCGCGGCCGCAAGCCGGCAGCGGGCTTGCCCTGCTGGGGTTTGGCGAAAGCAGTGATGCGTATCATATGTCGAGCCCTCACCCGCAGGGTAAAGGCGCGGCGCAGGCGATGGCCCAGGCACTGTGTGGTGCAAGGCTTGCCGCCGGGCAGCTCGATTACGTCAATCTGCATGGTACGGCAACGCGGGCCAATGATGCGGCCGAGGATATCGCGGTCACCAGTGTCGCCGGCACTGTGCGTTGCAGTTCGACCAAAGGCTGGACCGGGCATACCTTGGGTGCCGCCGGGATTCTCGGCGTGGCTACGGCCTGCCTGTGTATCGAACATGGTTTTCTGCCGGCAAGTCTGCATACCCTGGAACTGGACCCGGCGCTGACAGCGAATGTCCTGTTACAGAACACAGAGGCACGGGTGGCCAATGTGCTGGTCAATGCATTCGGGTTTGGCGGCAGCAACTGCAGTCTGTTGATCGGCAGGGTGGATTGAACGATGCAGGTTTATCTGAACGGCGTGGGTGTGTATACACCGGGAATGGAAGATTGGGAACAGGCAGCAGCTGTTCTGGCCGGGAACCAGCCCTATGTGTGTGGCGAAGAGAAGAAGATTCAGCTGCAGCTGTTGCAGCCCAACGAACGCAGGCGGACGACAAAATTGATTCGGCTGGCGCTGGAGGTCGCACAGCAGGCGGTCGGCACGGAATCGGCAGCAGACTATGCCACGGTTTTTGCTGCATCCGATGGTGATCACGAAGTGGTCGATAAGATGTGCATGGCACTGACCTTGCCTGAGCATCCAGTGTCGCCGACCAACT
>JALUUZ010000499.1 GCA_027021095.1 Gammaproteobacteria bacterium | reverse complement strand
ATCGCCACGTAATGCTGTTTGATTTGTCGTGGTGTTGGTGTGTACAACGCACCCCGCCCCATCGTGGCGGTGTGCGCAGCACACCAAAGGATTTACACCAAGAAAATATCACGCCCCAAAGTAGGGTGCGTTGTACGCACCGCTAGAGTTTTCTGCAAATCACATAAGGAGTCGTGGCATTGTAGTTGGACGCACCAGAGGTCGCATTGTTGACCGTGTTGGCGCGGATGCTTCCGGTATTCGGTACACCATCGTCAGTCTGGGTGTCGATGATCGCTGCATTGGTGCCATCGATGCCCCCCATACAGATAACCAGTCCGGCCAGCCCGAAGTTGGTGTCTTCGATACCGATCAGTCCGCCATAGGAATTACGCGGCTGGTTGAACGAGTCCGTGCCGGTTTTCGATCCCGGGATCAGGTTCGAATTACGCAGGTGCTGCCAGAAAATCCTGGATTCGTTGGCGTTGTTGGTGCTGTTCCAGGCACCAGCAATGATGCCGTTGTTGTTGCCATTGGTGACGCTCGTGCCCCAGCGTGTCTGCGCGGTGTTGTCATCACCGGGAATCGCACGGTAACGGTCCTGGTAAGAAAAGACCGCTGCAGAAATGCCTTCGAAATCTGTCGTCACCCGCTTGATCTTGGCGTTGTTGATCATCTCCTGACCTTTCAATACACCGCCAATCAACAGGCCGATAATCACCAGTACAATCGCAATTTCGACCAGTGTAAAACCTTTGTTTCTGTTTGCGTTCATTGGAATAACCTTTTACCCTTTATGCTTGTTAATTGAATATCGGCATGCGTACCGAGTACTTGAGCCGGTTTCCGCAGTTAAATCAGGGCCATTTCCCGGCGGAAACCAGGCGGTTCAACAATGTGTTTTTGGAGATCCCTATCACCAGGTCATCGAACTGGTCTGCAACAAACACGTCCTGCGTATAGAATGCATTTGCCGTGCCAGGATTGGTACAGCTGGCGTCATTGTTTGGTGTGCCATTGGCGTCATTGTCTGCATTCGGCTTGCCGTCACCGCCGCAGGAAAAGATCACTGCCGCCAGTGCGTTGGGATTGGGACCGGTCAGTGCAGTGTTATTGCGGTCGCGGATGGTCAGGTTGCTGGCGGTGTCCGGCGGATCCTGTATCGGTGCGGTGGTGTAGTTGCTTTCGGCCCGGTAGCGGAAAATACGTCCCCAGGCATCGAAGCGTTCGATACCGAGTGTGGCCCAGGGGATCTGCCCTTCCTGGTTGCAGGCCCCTGCATCTTCGAGGCCGTCGTTGTCAGTGTCGGGACACGGCAGGCGGCGGTTGACAGCCGCAAAGCCCAGCAATGCCTCACGTACTGCTTCCAGGCTGGTCGTGGTGGTTTCACGCCGCTGTATCTCGATCTTGGCCTGCAGCGGAATGATCAGACTGCCGAGCAACAGGCCGATGATCAGAATGACGATGGCCAGTTCGATCAAGGTGAACCCCTGATCAGTGTCAGGAGCGTGGTGTGTTTTACTAGCCCGCATTTCTCACCCCCCTTCTACTGCGACGGCACAATGGTGCGGCCTGGCTGCTGAGTGTTTTATAATCCGGCACATTTTGGGTCTCCAACACCGTAGTAGTTTTCACACTTGGTTTTGTCCTTGCCGACGACCTTTTCGACTTTGTCCATCAGTTCATCGACCGTGGCATAGATCAATACATCGTTGAAAGTATCGCTGTGCGGTGCGCTGACGAATACACCGTTCGAGTCGGCGTTGCTGTAGGTCGAGCCATTGATCGTCGCGCTGTCGAGAAACTGTCCGATGGCCGGCGTGCTGCCGTTACGGACCTGGCTGCCGACGACCCTGCCTGGGGCGATCACGACGAAGGCGACCTTGTTCGATAACACATTGCCCAGTGAGTCCCTGACGGTCAGCCACCCGGTACCGAGATTGCGCGTATTGGAATTGATCGCCGGCGGTTGATTGGTGCTGTAGTCGTACACCAGGTTCGGGCTGGCCGCGTACCAGAACCGCTGTCCGCTGCCATCCAGTGCCTGGATGCCAAGCCCGCTCAGCGGCGCGACGCAGGGTGCCGTTTGTCCAAGCCACGGGATCCGGCCGCTCAGGTTGGTGTGGGCGGGTGCCTGGTTCAGGCAGTCGCTGTTGCCGTCATAGTTGCCGTCGGTCGGATGATCCGGCCAGGGCAGCATTCCCGGGGTATCCGGGTGTGTGACAGCCCATCCGAGCAAGGCGTCTTTTGCATGCTGCAGTGCACGCGAGGAAAGCTTGTTGGTCTTGACCTTGTAGCGCGAAGGGTTATAAGAGGTCACGAAAATCGCTGCGCCAGTCAGTATGACGACAATCAAGATCACCAGCAGAGCAGCGCCGGACTGTGGCTTGAGACAGCCCGTGCTATTTCGATTTCTTCGGCAGGTCGACATCGTAGTTCTCTATCGTCTTGTCCATGTCCAGCAGGTAGGTTTGCCCGGGTTTGAGCTCGACCCGCTTGAGTTTGCCGGGAATTTTCAGTTTTACTGAATAGCTGCCATCCGGGTTGCGGATCAAATGGTAGCTTTTGCCGGCCGAGTCGGTGGACAGGCTTTGTTCGTTGATCCACACCTGGTCTTTGCCATCACTGCGTTTTACCACGCCCTTGACCGAGTAGTAGCGGGTGGCCGGAATGTCCTTCCGCGGTTGTTTTTGTTTTGCCGGCAGCGTGACTTTTTTGCTCTTTGACAGCGCGGCACGCAGCTGGTCCAGCTTGTTGCGCTGCGCGGCATCAGTGAACAGCGTGCCGAAGTCGGTGCCCGCAAGCACGAAGGCGCATTGGACCGACAGCAACAGCAGCAGGCTGCCGCTAAGGATTACTGGCTTGTTGCGCATCGCGGTTCTCCGTGGTGTTGATGACAAAGGTGTACCAGTTGATACGACAAAGGGCTACGACATTGCTTGCCTGGGCATTGAGAACGATTCTGGCCTCCTTGGCCCTGAGTGAGCAGGAGGCAGCGTTGAACAGTCCGGGTGTCTTGCGCAGCACCGCGAGCAGCGACAGCAGGTCTCCTTCGTGCAGCAACTCGACGTCGATCGCCATCGTACTGGCATAGAGCTGGACATTGCCGGCACTGATGCCAAAGTACTTGGTGACTTCCTGCCGTGCTGCCAGCCGGTACCGGGCGCTGCGAAGTTTCAGTTGCTGTACTGCGCGCCGAAAGCCGTTGATCCACGCCAGCCGGTGTTCTGAGTTCAGTGCACCGCGCTGTTTGAGCCTGGCGTAGGTGTGGAGGTACTTTTTCAACGTCGCGGTGTCGGTGAGATGCTGACGTATAGCCGCTTTCTGCTGGCGGATCTGCAGGGTGATCTTGGTGTAGGTGTCGGCATGCCTGGCCAGGTGTGCATAGGCCCAGCCCAGCACGGACAGGCTCAGCGCCGCTGCGACCGAGAAGATGATCAGCGGTTTTTTCATGTAGTTCCAATCCGGCTCAAGAGTCATCTGGCTTTTCTCCTGTCACCAGTTGGATACTGAATTTGACGCGTGTTGCCTTGTTGGTCTCGCCGGAGACCCCGGACACGGCGGTGTCCGGGTTTGTATTGACCGGCAGCTCGATGGCCTTGACGCTGCTGAAGTAGCCGTCGTTTTTGAGCGACTTTATCAGCCGGTCAACGAGCCGTTGCGCGTACAGGTAGTCGCCATTGAACTTGTTGAGATGGCCGCTGATCTCGATGCGGGTGGCACGGTTGGCATGCACCGTTTCTCCCTGATCACTGTTGTTCGAGGGCATGTTTGCCGGTTTGATCGGTTTCCATGAGAACGAATCGATTTTCAGTTCTGGAAACAGTGCAAAATGCCCGCCCATTTTTTTAAACAGTGTATCGGGATTCTGCATGCTACGTTCCAGCTTGCCATTCAATTTTACCAGCGCAGTGATATCCTGCGCACGCAGCGGAAATTTCGGGCTGTCTGCGACCAGTTTGCTCCTGCGTATCTTCAGGTAATCCAGTTGCTGCTGCGCGATATTCGCCTTCGAGCTGTATTCAGTCGCGTCGGTCAGGAGCGAGATACTGTCGCCGAGTGAAAACAGCACAAGGACGGCAGCGGCCGTGAGCAGCGCATAGTTGGCCCGCTTGAAATAGGTATAGCGCTTGTCGTTCGGTTGCGCGTAGTCATGCGGACAGCGGCTGCTACAGGCCACGTGGGAGAAAAGTAATGCCAGCTGGCCGCCATGGATTTTGTTCTGCAGGCCAAGCCGGCTGCTGAGCTGGTTCAGTTCGAGATAGTGAAACCTGGCCAGTTCGGGATCATAGGAAACCGGCAGTGCCTGCGACGGATCGGTGCGGTCGTCGATCAGGTAGACATCCAGCGGCCGGTTGTGTGGCAGCAGCTTGATCCGGTTCAGATAGCGCTGACTCTTTTTGATTTCTTCGGTGATCGCGCCTGCCCTGTCACCAGCGGCTTCCCTGGGAAGCGACGACAGGCGGCTGCTCTTGATGTGGCAGTGGTTGAAGAACGACTGCCGCACCATGCTGTCCGAGTGCCTGCTGATCAGCAGGTTGTGCTGGGTCTCCAGTTTCAGTGCCCGGACGATCAGTTCGGAAACGATGGGGATGGAATAGATGCCGGTCAGCGGCACCTTACATGACTGCAGACATGACAGCAGTTGCGTCAGGGTATCCATCCTGGTCAGCCCGGCAAGCAGGATATTGTCGTCACGCCTGCCCTCCTTCTCGCGCTCCTGTACGATCGACAGGGTCATCGCGGACTGGCTGAACCGTCCGCGAAGCTTGCGCTGCAGCAGTGCTTTACGGTCGTTGCCACTGACGTGTGGTGCGGTTTCCTGCACGAATTCCTCTTCGATGACATCGACCAGGATGATGCTGTCGATATCGTTTGCCGCCTCGATGTTGGCGAACAGCTGCTGCAGGCATTGTTCGTTCTGTGGGTAGACCACCGAGTCGAGGATGCGGCCGGCCTGCCAGTGGTAGACCGAGATCGAGGAGTTGGTGAGATAGAATACCCGCTTCATCGGCTTCACTTGATCGTGCTGATGATGTCGTAGATCGGACCCAGTACTGACAGCATCAGCCAGCCGAGTATCGCGCCGAGGATCACCGTCATGATCGGCTCGATCAGTGCCTGCAGGCGCTCGATGGACTCTGATACTTCGCGGTTGTAAAAATAACTGACGTTCTCGAGCGCGACGTCCAGGCGTCCGGTGTTTTCACCGACTTTCAGCATACGCAGCACCAGTGGTGGAAACAGCCCGACATTGTCGATCGCATCGCTCAGTTTCATGCCGTCGGTGGTCAGGCGCGCGGCATCACTCAGTGCCTTTTTGATTACCGCATTGCCGGTCAGGTCTTCGCAGATACTCAAGCATGACAGCACGGTGACGCCGGAGCGGTAGAGCAGCGCAAAATAAGACGCAAACCTGGCTAGGATGATCTTGCGCAGGATCGGCCCGATCAGCCAGGCACTGAGCTTGAACTGGTCGATCCGGTAACGCGCCTTCGGTGAGTGACGCGCCAGCAGCTTGAGCGTGAACAGCAGTACGAACGGCATGGTCAGAATCAGGTACCAGTAGTCGATAAAGACATTCGAGGTCGCAATCAGCGCGCGGGTGTGGAACGGCAGCTCTCCATCCATGCTCTTGATGAAATTGACCATCTGCGGCACCAGGTAGATCATCATAAAAAACACCACGGCCATGACCACGGTACCGACAAAGGCGGGATACAGCATCAGCTTCTTGGTCTTAGCGATCAGCTCGTCCTGCCACTTGAGACTGTCGGTCATCTTGCCCAGCACCTTGTCCAGCTCGCCGCTCTGTTCACCGGCCTCGACCAGGCTGATAAACACGGTGTCGAAGATCGCCGGATACTGCCCCAGTGCTTCGGAGAACCGCTTGCCGCCCTCGATCGCGCCGATCAACGACGAAATGATTTCTCTGAAGCGCGGGTTTTCCATGCTGTCGCGCAGGTCTTCCAGGCTTTCCAGGATCGGAATGCCGGCCTTGGTCATCTGCTCCATGTGAAAACAGAAGTTGATCAGGTCCTGGCGCTTTATCTTAGTGCCGCCGAACAGGTGCTGGCGCTGCCTGGCCTGTTCGTGCACGATCAACTCCAGGCCCATGTTTTTCAGGCGCGACTCCAGGTCGGGTTCGTTGACCGCATCGATCCGGCCACGAACGAAGTGACCGGCGTTATTGACTGCTTTATAGCGGAAAGTCGCCATCGTCACTGCACCCTGTCAGTCAGATCGACCACACGTGAGACCTCGTCGAGACTGGTCGTGCCGGCGAGCACGTGCCGGACTCCATCGTCCGCCAGTGACTTGAAGCCTTTGTTTCTGGCCATCTTGTACAGTTCACGTTGTGTCGCCCGGCGCGCGATCAGTTCATCGATATCCGGGTCCATCTTTAGAATCTCCATCAGCGCCATGCGGCCCTTGTAGCCTTGATGATCGCAGCGTTCACAGCCTTGTGCACGGTACAAGGCTGGCTTGTCGTCAGCCTGAGCGAGGCCGAGAATGGTCAATTCGACCGGTTCAGGTTCGTAGGGCTGGCGGCAGTGGGTACACAGCCTGCGTACCAGGCGCTGGGCGATCACGCCGATGATATTGCCTGCCATGATGTCCGGGACTATGCCGATATCGAACAATCGTGGGACCGCCCCGATCGCCGAATTGGTATGCAGTGTCGAGTAGACCTGGTGCCCGGTCATCGCCGCTCGTAACGCCATTTCCGCGGTCTCCTCGTCACGTATCTCACCAACCAGGATGATATCCGGGTCCTGGCGCATGATCGAGCGGATGCCGTTGGCGAAATCCAGCTTGGCGGACTCGTTCAGTGAGCTTTGGCGGATCATCTGCATCGGGTATTCGACCGGGTCTTCCAGCGTCATGATATTGACCGATTCGCTGTTGCGGTAATTGAGCAGCGAATAGAGGGTCGTGGTCTTGCCGCTGCCGGTCGGCCCGGTGACCAGGATGATCCCTTCAGGACGTGCCATCATGATCTTGATCTTGGACAGGGCTTCGTCGGTCAGGTTGAGCTGTTCCAGCGGCACGATGCCCTTTTTGCGGTCGAGAATACGCAGCACGATGTTCTCACCGTGTGTGATCGGTTGCGAGGACACTCGGAAATCGACATTACGGCCGGCCAGTGTCAGTGAAATACGGCCATCCTGCGGCGCCCGGGTCTCGGCGATATTCATTCCGGCCATGACTTTCAGGCGTACGGCGATGCCGGACCAGTAGTTACGGTGTAATGTGCTGATCTGGCGCAGGACGCCGTCAATCCGGTAGCGGATACGCAGAAACCCGT
>JALUUZ010000498.1 GCA_027021095.1 Gammaproteobacteria bacterium | reverse complement strand
TTGGTCAGCTCGTTGAGTATATTTTCCGTCTGCTCATCCGCGGCGAGCAACGGCGGGCACTCCAGTACGAAACCAAAACTGCTGACATTGTAAAACAGTCGTGTCTCTTCGTCGTACGATTCATAAGGGAGCAACGAAGACACTTTGTGTGTATCGAAATAGCTTTTGACCTCCTTCTGGTACGGTGACCAAGTCTCACCGTCCAGGTAGTCGTTGGCGGGAACACCACTGTCCGGGTGACTGAAGAAATTGATGACTGACTCCTTAAATTTTTCCAGCATCTTTGGCTACCTGTATAGGCCCGTGGTCAACGCCCGGCCTGCGTCGACGTATGATTTAGGTCCGCATCAGGATTCAGGTCGCTATACAACATATCCTTGCCGCCCCGCACTTTATTTCTGTGTATGGCATGTATGCCGTTGGCGTCTATCCAGTGCCCTTGCTCCACTACCTTGTAAAGATAGGACTGCGCATGGTAGACCCCATGCTCATCGATCCACGGCCCAAGCCAGATCCTGAGTATTTTGGGCTTCCGGTAGACAGGACCTTGAAAAGCACTCGCCAGCACGGCATGCCGGGGTTTCGTGCTGACCGGCACTGGAACTGTCTCGTTTTTTCTTTTCCCCGACTCATTTTTTCCTGGCGTGGTCTTGTTCAGTTCAAGCGTGCCGCTATGCACCTTGTTGTAAACTTCAGACACACTGACACAACCCAGACCCTGGCTGGGCCGGCACGCGAACCTGGCCTGCTTACCGGAACATGAACCAAGCAGCAAGGCGGTAACACCAACGTATAACGCGACTTTCATTGCATCTCCTTTCATTTGATTGTACACCTGGTACAGGCTGAAGCTTCCGGCATGGTCTATCGATCCCAGGCAGTGTCACTCGTCACTTCCAAAGAAGTTTCGCCAACTCGGCAGGTGGCCGGTAGCCCAATACCACATTACCATTCTCAGCGACGATAACAGGTGTTCCAGCAATCCTGTGCTTGCGGGCAAACGTGCTGACCTGTTCCAGGAGTTTTTCTGCATCACAAGTACTATGCTTAGCGCTTGCATTGTTTTGTCTCTCTCTACTCTTATACGCACACAGAATCTTTTTGCTTTTCCTGTAAGCACCAGGATGTAACGACACGATCGGGTACATGATCTGGTAGACATCGAATTCCGTGGTGCCGGCAAGCTCCTTTTTTAAACGTGTACAATAGGTACAGTCAGGATCATGGAAGATCGCGATCTTCTTCCCGTCCGGATTACCATAGCGGACCGCTGCCTGCAAAGGCAGGCTGGACCATGGAATTTTTCGAACTCCAACCGGCGGTGCACTTGCAGACAAGCGTCGCTTTACCTGCTGAGTCAGGTCGAGGCGGCGCTTCATGTCGTAAAGATGGCCGATAAGCAGGTAGTTCCCACTATGGTCGGTATACAGAACGTTTTTGCCCAGGCTGATCTGATACAGGCCCCGCACCGGTGTATAAAAGATGCCATCGATTTTGGTTCCCGGCATGGCACGGCGAATGCCGTTGGCAATTCTGTCATCCACCGCCGTGCCGGCCTGCGAATACGCAGTCTTATTCTCCGGCACACTGGCGGTAGTTCGTTCGTCCTGTTCAATCCTTAGCATCAACAACACTGCCAGCATGATCCAGATCGAGGTCAACATAATGCTATTGAACGTAAACATCCTTCTGAACAGTTGCTTGAAAAAAGGTCCACGCATCGTCTTTCCTCTAAGGTTTGCTATCGATACCGGCCTGGCTGGAATTGCCCGGTGTTTTTTGCTGTAGCTTCAGTTGACGAAGTCGGTGGCGTTCCGGCGCACTCAATACTTTTGCGTTCCTGCCATGCGAAGAATGCGCTGTCTGTGCTTTTCTAGCATACAGCCTGACCCCTTTTTGCAACACTACGGTCACCTGGCGTCCGGCACCGATCTCGATCACTGGATGAGTCGCTTCCGCCTGCTTCAAGTAGTAATTTGCGACTTTCTCGAGCGCATTTCCTATCCCCAGGCCCAGGCCACGGCGGAACTGGGTTCCTGCCTGTGGCACTCCGATCGCTCCCAATGGGGAAGTAATGGTATTGGTAAACTGCTGACTGACACCCTTGCCTATGCCGCTGATAGTACCTGCCATCAACGATTTGGCGATCATACGTCCCTGCTTGGAGACCAGGCGCCCACGCATCCCGGCTTTACCGTCTTCGCCGGACACATAGCCCTTGATCGCCGACTCCAGCACTTCGCCGTCTCTTTTTACGCAGGATAGATACAGGGTGCGGATATAGGCACGCTCACTCGGAAGATCCCCATAACCCTCTGCAGTAATCCGGCATGCCCTGACATCTTTGCGCCACTGGTTTGGCAGGACACCTAAATCGGTCACCTCGATCAAAATAGGGACAGGGCCGCTCTTTGACTGCGCACCCGTCGGTGCATCCAGACCACTGAGCAGAATACCTGTCACAAAGGTACCCGCAGGCATATAGTTCTCTACCGAATGTTTTGGCATACTTTTTTTCTTCACTTTCTTCACTGGCAAGGCTATCGTATCTTCGATAATCTCCACAGGCTGATAGTTGACATGGTGCGTTGTTGAAACCCCGTTCCGGTTTCCAGCGTGTTTGGGCGTATTACCTTGCATGAACAGTGGACGCGTACTCCTGTCAGCGCTGTGTGCCTGTGTGCCCTTCATCTCTGAACGCCCCGGTTTTGGAGTCAACAGCGAATAATCAGGGCCGGTTGTTGTCGGAGACCTTTTTTCGTCATGCTTCGTTCTTGTGGGCGGTGGTAAAACAGGCTTGGCGTGATTTTTTTTACGCTCTTCAAGGCGCTTTATTTTTTCCTGATCCTCCTTACGACGCGCCTTGAGCTCCTCGATCGACTTACGCAGTTCTCTAATTTCACCCTGGCTGAGCGCACGCCACTTTTCTTCTGCACTGATGGTCTCTGCAGGTGTTTTGATTTTCACGTCCTTTCCTGCAATCCGCTTGACTTTCGGCCTGGTCCCCACCACCATCACCAGCATGATTACCGCAAACAGCCCGCCGCCAGCCAGAAACAGCATTCGGTACTGCTTCTTTCTGTTTATTTCAGCACTGTCGTAGGCACTCATTTCCTTCTGCTCACTATATGAACAAGTGTCTGCTCACCAGGTAACAGCCTTCGCCGCTCTACGGCCACACCCTTTACGTCTAGGTTGCGTTGCCGGGCATTGTCGGCGAACTCTTTTTCATGCAACGTCATCGGCTTGGTGTCTATATTTTTCGCAATATAGGTTTCGCCTATGTACCGTCTGCCAACGAGCCGGCGTATCTGCTTGAAGTCGGTTTCCTTCCACAGCATAACTTTCCGGATTTCATTGGTGCCGATGTAACCCTGCGGGACACTGCGAAGATGAAGGTGCATCATCAGGTCGGAAATCGTTTTGTGGTAGTCAGTCGACTTCACCGCAGACACTACCGGCAGGCTTTTGATCGAGACCGGCATAATCATATGAGTCTGCGGTGGAATATCCTTAGGCCTGGCGATGACCGTATATACATTACCGGCCTCGTCCTGCAGAAAAAAATTGATCGGCCGCTTTCTGTCACGATCATAAGGCATTATGTAGTACTGTCCTTTTTTGTCGTCTTTTTTCAGTACCAGGGTGTTTTTTACAGCTCTCAGCTTGTGCAGCCGCAACCCTTTTACAAACACACGATTCAGATCCTTGCTGGAAATATCCATGATGATGGTTTTCCCGTCGCTCGCCTTATGTTTTACTATTTTTGCGTACGCAGTAGTAAAACATACGAACGACATCAGCAGTATCGTGAGCACAGGCTTGTGTTTTCCTATATGCGACCTCAATAAAAAGCTTATCCTAACTGAAAGGCTTATCATCTTTTCCAAGTTCCTTATACTCTGCTACAAATAATCTTCCATTTCTGATTGCAAACCGGATCATGTATCTTGCCTGCACAGTGCTTACCAGCTTGTTTCCGTAAAAGATCTTCCGAATCCCAACGACCACCGCCACGTTGGGCAGTTTTTTGCTGGTAATCACATTCTGCTCGAAGAAGGTCTGTGACACCGCATTCTTACGAACCACGCCGGCCTCGAGCTCCATCCTGGTCTTCATCACCCCATAGACTTCCGGATCGACATACTGAAGAAATCTTTCATGTTGGCGCATGACATTTTTTGGGTGGATATTGACTGCCAGCGAAACGAAATTCGATGCCATTGCCTTCAGGTATTCGATGCTTGCCTGCCGGTGACCTATCCAGTAGTCCTCACCGGTGACGATATTGGTCAATATCGTCTTCTGGTTACCAAGCACGAACAGGATACCCAGCACCAGGAACAGATTCGTAACCGTCATCAATGCAGCCCAGTTGCGATAGCGCCATCCCTCGCGCTTCGCCAGGTCAAGTTTTGCCTTGGCAGTTCTTACATCCATCAGGCGCTTCTACCTTTTAATCTCCACTCTATCGACCACCGGAAAACCCTGGTGGCTTGGCGCTCAACGCCACTCGCGCAGGTAACTCGGGGGTGTTCTGCGCAGCTTGAATATCAATGAGGATGGCAGATACCAGTACAGTACATGCCGCGCAACGCCACGACCCGACCTGGCTTTTACTGTCCGCACGGCATAGCCGGACAAGATCCCCAGCAAAATTCCGATCAACAGGTAACCGACAACTATACCTATTCCGACAGGGAGCAGCGCCGCGACAAACTCTTCCATTTCCCACCAATAAAACATCGGCGGATCATCGATATGCGTTGGAATCTCATAGCGCTCCTCACTATCGTCGTATGATGACGCCATCTTCTGAATACCTGCCTCAGCGCGACTCAAATCGTCGCTGACGCGATACCATCGATGATGGTCGGGCCGTAGGCGACAAAGATAGCGAATACAATACCCACCACCGCCGGAATTGCGCTGGCCCGGGCGATCCCTATTCCCAGCCCGACTATGAATGCAAAAATAGCCATAGTTCTGCCGAGAAAACCTTCCGACAGGCTTTTGATATACTGATACAGGGCGCCAAATTCCGTCTGCCCGCCTACCCCGGCAGACACATCACCGGCAACCATCAAGGCAGCAACAAAGGTCGCCAGTAAAACATAAGGTTTTCTTCCATATGCCATAGTGCTAGTGTTCATCGTTTTTCACCTCTATCTCTAACCACCTTTCCTGGATGACACGGTATCATTCAGCATTTCCGCTTTCTGTTCAGGCTGGTCTACGTTACGCTGACCGGCACTTTTGCTTGATGTTCCGGTCTTCTGCTTCATCGATTCCGCATCACTGGAATCAGCTTTTCTGTCCACTCCAGCCGTATTTCGAGTCGCCTGCAGTTTATGCCTACGCCGCTGGACTAAGACCGCTAAACGCCTGGCAAGCCTTGGGGCACGTAACCTGCTGAACTCAGCTGCATCCCTCTGCATTTTTTCCCGATCAAAATAAATTTCCGCCCGCCGGTAATATCCTTTTACCCCGACAAGATCGCTGTCGGCGCCGAAACAACAACGCTGGTAGGCGCCGACATGCAGCCGCTCCTTGGCAATCCCTTTTGCCTCGAGGTAACGCGCAATTGCCATAGCACGCTTTCTCGCCAGTAAATTTTGCGCCGACTCAGGCTCCCGGCTGACGTTGTCACGATAGCCGGCGATAAAAATATGTTGCCGGCGATGTTTACGAGCGTGGCGTGCTATCTTGTTCAATAAACCGACCTGGCCGTCAGGCAGATTATATTTTCCATAACGGAACCTTATGCCCAGCGGTGTCGCCTTACCCATGTGGCCGTTGTCGACGCTTGCCACACTGCCGTTTGTACGTCTATCGACAGTGATTCTCCTTTTGGGCAAAATGGTTTTGGCAGTAGTTCCCGGAACAGCTTGACGGCGCAGCAATTCGGCAGGAACCGGGGCTGATTCTTGGCGCAGGCCGTTGTTGAATTCTGCCGCGATATTGGTATAGGGGGTCTTTCTGGTGACCTTTACACAACTATACGGGTCACAAATAGTCTTACCGTCAACTGAATTATCAGCGCGCGGCATGCCACTGTCACGCTCATATACCGAACCATGTCTCGACGGCAGTTTATCTGCAGACTGAAAATTTGCGCTGCATCCCGCGATGCTAATCATTGCGAGCACTACTGAGAGAATGCCCGTCACGGTAGCGCCTGATTCTCCGCCAGACTTTTCGTGCATAGGTGCGATAGCGCTCAATTTTCTCTTCCCGGTTTTTCGCTGTATACGCTCCTGCATGGTAGGCTCCGATTGCTCTCCAGTTGAACCCATAGCGTTTCACCTCCTGCTTCAATATCCAGGCGCCGACGTAAATATTCACGCACGGTCTTTTCAGTGCCTCCCGGCTTACTCCCCAACGTTTTAAGTAGGGAAGCCATCTACTGTTAATTTGCATCAGCCCATAATCTACCGAGCCATTTTTGTTATACCGGACAGCATCCACTGCATGCCCACTCTCGACATCAGCGATCGCCATAAGCACCGGCTTCAAGACACCATGCCGCTTTGCCGCCTTCTGCCAGCATTCATTGTACGCGGACGACATTTGCATAGGGATGCATAGTGATATCAAAAAAAATACCTTTTCGGCGAAAAGAAATTTTTCCCTTGATTTCATTTTCAACAGCTATTTCGGCTTTCTGATTAAAGGCAATTCTACGACTTTTTTTGTCACACCAGAATGAAACTTATAGGTAAAAACAATGGGGGAAGATCAAATCTAAAAGACCGCGTCGAGCAGCGATACCAACCCCAAACGATCAAAGAAAACCTTGGGAATAGCACCAGTCACGGCGCGGCACGCCATGCCTGGCTCAAAAAAAAGGCCGCAAAAACTGCGGCCTGGTCGTAAAAGATCAAAACATCAAAGCATAGTACTGTTTTAGGATTTGCCTTTGCTGTGTTCCTTGTGGTCATGCCCCCTGTGAGTATGGCGTTCATGCTCGTATTCCTTATGCGCATGCCGGTGTTCTTTGTGGTGATGCTCCTTGTGCACATGCCTGTGCTCTTTGTGCTTGTGACGGTTTCCACGTTCATGACGCTCGCGATGCACATGATGCTTCGCCCTGTGCTCTTTCTCGACATAGACATGCCTTCCAGGGCGGCGTGCGTGATCGTGGCGCTTCACGTGAATATGATGCACATGCACCTTCACATGTTTATGGCGCTCATGATGGTGGTGCTTCGCGTGATCATGCCGTTTTACATGCTTGTGCTTCTCATGATGATGGTGCTTGGCATGGTCATGACGCTTTACGTGCTTGT
>JALUUZ010000497.1 GCA_027021095.1 Gammaproteobacteria bacterium | reverse complement strand
GTGGCGCCAGGTTGACACAGAAGTTACTTGGATTCTCACGCCGGAAAAACCGTGATTGCAGCCTCGTGCAGGTCAACACGCTGCTGCAGGATCAGCAGCTGATGCTGGAAAAAATGCTGACCGCCAGAATCAAGCTGAACTACCAGCTCGACAAGCAGCTCTGGCCGGTAGAACTCGATGCCGGCGACCTGGAAGACGCGATCGTCAATCTGTGCATCAACGCGATGCATGCAATGCAGTCAGAGGGTGAACTGACCCTGGCCACCAGCAATCGGACGATCACCCCGGTCCAGGCGCAGTTACTGCAGCTGAACCCAGGTGATTACGTGGTACTCGATGTCACCGATACCGGCTGCGGCATCGACTACGCGATCAGGGAAAAGATCTTCGATCCCTTTTTCTCCACCAAAGGCAACCAGGGCACGGGACTGGGGCTGAGCCAGGTCTACGGCTTCGTCAAACGCAGCAACGGCGCAATCAAGATCTATTCAGAACCTGGCCAGGGGACGAGATTCAGCCTGTACTTTCCCCGTTCCCATCGCAACCCCGACAGCAAGACACCGGCGGCCGTCTCCACACCACCGCTGTTGCGTGGTACAGAAACCTTGTTGGTCGTCGACGATGAGCCGGCGATCGTCAAACTGGCAAAAAACATACTTGAACAGCAGGGCTACCAGGTCTTGACCGCAGCCGATGGCGAACAGGCGCTGTCTATCCTCGAACGACAACCCATCGACCTGATGATCACAGACATCATCATGCCCAATCTCGACGGTAACCAGCTGGCCGAAAAAATCAGGGAGCACTTTCCCCGTACCAGGATACTGGTCGTCAGCGGCTACACCAAGACCCAGCATCATGAGGGTGCCGTCCAGCCCGAGCACTGCAACATACTCAACAAACCCTATACCGCGAATGAGCTGCTGACCCGCGTACGCCAACTGCTCGACCAACCCGCCGCCAACCTGACCGGGCTGCAGGGCTGCCATGTACTGGTCATCGATGACGATCACGATATCTGCAAACTGTTTGCAGTGAACCTGGAAAAACTGGGTTGCACCTGCACCATCGCGCACGATGCCGACCAGGGCCTCAGCTGCTACCAGCAGTCACTGCAACGAGGCAAACCGGTCGATATCACTATCGTCGATTTGACCATCCCGGGCAGCCTCGACGGCAAAGAAACCGCACGACGGCTGCGCACGCTCGATCCCAATGCCAGAATCATCGTCACCAGCGGGCATACCGGCAGCACCGAAATGACCGACTACAGCCGTTTCGGTTTCGACGCGGCGATCGAAAAGAATTTCAACCGCAAGGCGATCCAAAGCGCCCTCGAACTGGTACTGAAAAGCGCTTGACCCGCATTACCCCTGCCATGCAGCAAAGTCGGAGCGTCATGCACAGCAGACACCACCGCAAACATCGCTCACACAGCACAATAATTCCAGTGATGAAACACACAGGTCAGTCCAACAGGTGAGACACCAGTCCGTCCGCCAGCTTGGGTTCGAACCAGGTGGACTTGGGCGGCATCACCTCATCGTTGTCCGCCACCGCCATCAACTCCTCCAGGCTGGTCGGATACAGTGAAAACGCAACCTGCATCTCGCCGCTGTCGACGCGCTTTTCCAGTTCTTCGAGTCCACGTATGCCGCCGACGAAATCGATACGCTGATCCCGCCGCGGGTCACTGATGCCAAGCACCGGTTCGATCAGGTTGTCCGCCAGCAGGCTGACATCCAGGCGCTTTACCGGGTCGGACGCATTGCGCAAGGTATCGGCGATAACGAGCCGGTACCAACGGCCGTCGAGGTACATACCGAACACACCGGCAGCATCCGGCTTGACCGGCCTGTCCGAAGGCGTTACTGTAAACGCCGGTTGCAGGCGCTGCATAAAGGCTGCCGGGCTGAGTCCATTCAGATCTTTCACCACCCGGTTATAGTCCAGAATCCGCATCTGCCGGTCAGAAAATATCACCGCCAGAAAATAGTTGTGCGCCGCTTCGGGGGTCTGCCCGGCGGTATTACGCATTGCCGCAACACGTGATGCCGCTGCTGAACGGTGATGGCCATCGGCGATATAGAGTGCCGGCATACGTTCGAACGCCGCAGTGATCGCACTGACTTTTTCCGGTTCGCTGACCGGCCACAGGACGTGGCGCACACCGTCGTCTGCAACCAGGTCGAAATCGGGAGTGCCCGCAGTGACCGCGCTGATCAGCCGTTCAACCTCCTGCTGGTGCCGGTAGGTCAAAAACACCGGCCCTGTCTGTGCGTTCAATGCATCGATCTGGCGTACCCGGTCCTGCTCTTTGTCCGGCCTGGTAAACTCGTGTTTTTTAATGCGGTTGGCATCGTAGGCCGCGACAGAGGCAACCGCTACGATCCCGGTCTGCACATGTTCGCCCATGACCAACTGGTAGACATAGTAAGAGTCCTGTTCGTCTCTGACCAGGATGCCAGCGTCGATCATGCGCTGCAGGTTGGCGGCGCCGGTTTGATAGACTTCATCCGTATAGGGATCGGTCCCTTCCGGAAGATCGATCTCCGGCTTGGAAATATGCAGGAAACTCCATGGCCGCCCTTCGGCCCGCTGCCTGGCTTCGCTGGTATTCAATACATCATAAGGAGGGGCCACTACGTCCGCGGCTTTCTCTGGCACAGGGCGCAGGCCTCTAAAGGGGCGAATCAATGTCATCAGTCATCTTCCTGGTGGCTAAAACAGAGCCGCCGATTATAGCCCGATCCCGTCCATGAACCCAGCCCGCTGTGCGTTGCGAGACAGCACAAGGGTGCGGCATGGGTGGCTTTCGCGACCGAGGACCGCAGGCAAGGGTACGCCGTGCGCACTAATTGTATAGATAATGACAGAGTACGGAAGAATCGTGTGCAGCAGGATCGTCACGTGACGTAATAGGATTCGTCGCGGTGTGAGTACAGACGATGCATTCCCACCCCACCGTGACGGTGTGCGAAGCACACCAAAGGAATTACACTAAGAAAATATCATGCACCAAAGTCGGGTGCGTTGTACGCACCACCACGACCAGGCATGCGACGGCCCTGCCGCGGTCAGCGGGATGAGCAAAAAAGGCGTACACGGCTCCCACCATGGCTGTGGGAAAATACCCCATAAATCTATTCGCGGTCTAGACTTGGCATCTTATTTGTACGACAAAAGCAAGTGTCAAAGCACACATGCTTTTCCATATTCTAAGGCAGGGTGCATTTGTATCTTTTTGAAATATTTACTTTTTTTAGAAACCGGACTTTAGACAGACTGTGGGAATACACCGCCTGTCACCCGGGGGGATAGAACAGAAAGCGGCGATTTCCCGGCTGTCTTTCAATTATTTAGCTTGCATCGGGATCAACAACAAAATATGCTAAAACTTCCTATTTTTGATCAAAACTAGGCGGCCAGGCGGGACTAGGGGTAAGGGCCATTATGTTAGTTTCGAAAAATAGCGATACAAAAAACTATGTGCAGCACAAACACAGACGTCTACACCGTAGGAAAGAGATAACCTCCTTGCCTAGTACTGCACAATTCATACTGCGCCTGTTCAACCGAATCATCCCGCATTATATTCCGGTTGCCATCAAGCTTGCGCTGTCGATCGGCATTCTGCTGACGCTGGTCATGACCCTGCTGGGAGCGATGATCATCCACAAGCAGACACAGCTGATGCGCAACCAGATCAAGCTGCAGGGCAGCACACTGGTACAGACACTGGCAAAGTCGCTTGGCGATCCGATGATCCTGGCACTGCCTTCCGACAAAGCACTGAGCAAGAACGATCCGCTGGACAAACGTGCGCTGCTGCTGACGCTGAAAACCATGATTACCCAGATCACCACCAGCCCGGGAATACTTGGTGCGTCGGTCTATTCCGACGATGGTAAAGTGCTGTCGTACAGCGGCATCAACCCGTTCCTGAAGGACGCCCCGTATGAAAAGCAGCGCCAACGCTACCTGACCGACAGGCTGAAGAATCTCGAGTGGAAATGGGAAGACTCGCCACAGGGATATATCAGTGCAATCACCTTTATCAGCCCGATCAAACTGCAGAATACGACATTCGGCCATGCCGTGGTGACCTTCAACCATGAACTGCTCGACAACTCCATCGCCGGTGTCATCCAGTCGATCATCATCGCCACCTTGCTGATGATCCTGCTCGGCATCATCATTTCGTATGTACTCGGGCGCCGGCTGACACGCCCGTTGTATGACCTGATGGAAGCCAGCCGCCAGATAGGACACGGCAACTACAGCTATCGTCTGCCCGAACAACGGCGCGATGAAATCGGCTACCTGATGAAATCCTACAACACCATGGCTCAGGGGCTGTACCAGAAAGCACAGGTCGAAGACGCTTTTTCGCGTCATGTTTCGCCCAGTATCGCCAAGGAGATCATTGCCAACATGGACCGCAACCTGCTGAGCACCAAGCATGTGCATGCCAGCGTCTTGTTCGTTGACATCGTCGGGTTCACGGCGATCTCCGAAAGCATGTCACCGGAACGGGTTGCCCATCTGCTGAACGAATTCTACACCGGGATCAGCAAGGTCTCGAAACTGTACAAAGGCACGATCGACAAGTACATGGGCGACTGCGCAATGGTGGTCTTCGGGATTCCCGAACAGGACGAAGACCACGTCTTTCATTCCATTGCCTGCGGTGTTGCTTTTCGTAAACTTATGTTAAGATACAATGAACTGCGCGAACAAAGGGGGTTGACCCCTATCCATTTCCGTATCGGGGTCAATACAGGTGACATGCTTGCTGGAAACATGGGGCCTGCTGAACGGATTCAGTACACCGTAGTCGGTGATTCCGTCAACCTGGCATCGAGACTGTGTGCGGTCGCCCCGCCTGACAGTGTGATCATTACCGACAACACGTACAACCTGTCGGGCCTGCGCTTGAAATTAAAGGCGTTGAAACATAAATGTATAGAAATCCGCGGCATCACCGAACCGGTCAACACTTACATGGTACAAGACTTGCATGAACGCTATACAGACAAACTCGATCAAGAAATCGACAGAATCACGCAAGAGCTGATTGGCGCAAACTCAGAACAGTTAATGGCAGAATGATAGCAATGAAGAGCAAGAACCTATTCAAGATCCTGATTCTAAGCCTGCCGGTCCTGTTGACCGGGTGCATGTCTGTTTCAAACCTGCTGCCGATCCAATTCGGGCAAACCGATACCAGCAAGATAGACCGGTGGATTTCCGACAAACAATTCGGCCGCGCGATCAAAGCGCTGGAAAAGATGGTCGAAGAAGAGCCGAACAGGCGCAACAAGATAAAACTGGCGGAAACCAGGAACCTCGCGGCACAGTACGAAAAAACGGTCATTCGCAACACCCGCAAGAAAATCCGGCTCGGCAGATGGCAGGGAGCTTTCGTTTACCTGGACGACGCGATCAGCCATTACCCGGAAAGCAGAAGGCTCAGCCAGTTCCGCACCTCACTGTCGCGCAGGCAGTCGAAGAAGATTCAGCAGGCCCGGCTCAAACTGGTGGCCATGCAGGCGACCAACAAACTGCGTATGCTGCCAATCTACAGGGAACTGAACCGGCTGGACCCGCAAGACCCTGACATCGCCTGGCAGCTGAAAAGAACACGGTTGGAAATCATCGAGATGGGCAAATCATTGACGGCATCCGGAAAGGAAGCCATCAGGCAAAACAATTTCGAGCTGGCACAGCGCTACCTCGAACTGGCAGATCAACTCAATCCAACCCAGGAGAACACCAAGGCACTGGCGGATCTGGCGCAAAAACGCATCATCAAGATCCAACGGAAACTGGCCGAGGCCATCAAGCGCCGTAAAGAGAAAAACCGCAAGCCGCTGTCTGTTGCGCAAAAATCCAGGCGCATGAAACTGCACCGGCTCACTATCGCGCTGCGTGCAGCACTGAAAGATTCAAAATTCGATCAGGCGACCAAGCTGCTGAACCAGGCTTATGCCATTTCGCTGGATCACCCTGAAATAGAAAAGCTGCGCATGGCGCTGGACAACTCGATTCATGCCAAGGTCAGTCAGTTGGTACACTCCGGTAACGAATACTACAGCAAGGGCCGGATCGAACAGGCCAGGTCGTCCTGGAAACAGGCGCTGAAACTGGATCCCAAGAACACGCATATTCTCAGCAGCGTGGAACGGGCAAACCGCGTGCTGGCCAAGCTGCGGGAAATCAACGGCAAAAAATCGAAAAAAACCAAGAACTAAGTTCTTTGAAAGAGCTTTCGCTGTTTACCAACGTACGCTTCTGGCCGCTGTTCTGGACCCAGTTCTGCGGGGCATTCAACGACAATATCTTTAAAGTCTCGCTGGTCCTGCTGATTCTTGCCCAGGGTAAGGATTTCACCCTGTGGGGTATGTCACCCAAAATCCTGCAAAGTGTCGCGCTGGGGATCTTCATTCTGCCGTTCTTCCTGTTTTCAGCGACCGCGGGACAGCTTGCCGATAAATACGACAAGGCCTCGCTGATCCGCCTGATCAAGCTCGGCGAAGTGGTGATCATGACCATGGGATTGCTGGGCTTTCTCGGTGGCTATATCGGCTTCCTGGTGCTGGTCCTGTTCCTGATGGGAACACAGTCCACGTTCTTCGGCCCGCTGAAATACAGCCTGCTGCCGCAGCATCTGCCGGCGCAGGCGCTGACCGCGGCAAACGGCCTGATTGAAATGGCCACTTTTCTGGCGATTCTGCTCGGTACACTGCTTGGCGGTGTGCTGATGTCGTTCAAACCTTACGGCCTGTACACGATCGCCGTGCTGATCGTCGTCATTGCGGTCACCGGCTGGCTGTTCAGCCGCAGGATCCCGCTGGCACCGGCATCGGACCCGGAACTGGCCGTACGCTACAATTTTATGTCCCAGACCGCCAAACAGCTGCGCTTCGCATGGCGCAGCGGTGAATTGTTCCTGGTCATCTTCGGTATTTCCTGGTTCTGGTACATGGGCGCATCACTGCTGACCCTGCTCGGCCCGATGGTCACTGCGGCCGACGAACTGCAGGGCGTCGAAAGCCTGTTTACCATACTGCTGACCTGTTTATCGATCGGCATAGGTCTGGGTTCGGTGCTGTGTGACAAACTTACGGCGGGCAGGCTCAGCAACCACCTGGTCGTCATCGGTACACTGGGTATGGTTGTTTTCGGCATCGAGTTGTACCTCACCACTGCAAGCCTGATCGACAGCAGCCCGCAGCTGCTCGATACGATTGAAAACAACCGCCGGGCGATGTCGCTCGGTGCGTTTTTCAGCCAGGCC
>JALUUZ010000496.1 GCA_027021095.1 Gammaproteobacteria bacterium | reverse complement strand
TCTGCCTGCCGCTCGGGTATGCTTGATCAATGAGTCTGTCGATTTACGCTGTCAGCCCTGCTGGCGCTGGCAGAAACCTTCTTGCTGAAGGGGAGCAGAATGTCCGGCTGCAGAGTGCTTGTCGTCGCCCTGATCGGGATGATCGTATTTGTGCCTGGCACGAAGGCGGCCAGGCCGGCGGCTGTGCAATCCTGCGAAATCATGATCGGGCAGCTGATCGGCTCGGTGGCGGACCTGTCGCGACTCGAAGTCGGCCGCAGTGACTGCCGCGGCAGTGACAGCGGCGCCTGCCGGTGTTCCACCAACAGTTTCAATGAAGCCAGTTCTACCGAGCAGCAGCTTATCCGCCGGCTCGTCAAGACAATCCTGCGTCAGTTACGCCTTGCCAGGCGCCGTTGCCAGGATGGAGCGCCGTTGACACGCCCGAGTCCGGCAGACGGAACCGACTGGTGTGTGTCAAGGCCGGGTGCAGCAGGCTTGGCCTTGGTGAGTTGCAACCGCTGCCGGGGCAGGCATTGTTGCATGGGGTCGGTTCACGCTGGTTCGGCAGCCAGGTTTCAGTGTTACCAGCAGTTCCGTGTCCCGGTCGCGGTAAAGGGCGGTGATGAACTCGAAGAAAGCAGGCAGGATACCAAGGATGACGCCGAGGACGCACGCGAACCTCCCGAAGAACCGGAAAAGCCTGTCGGCCGCCCGATTCAGTAGCCGCTGCAGCGGTAATCTTTGCCGCCGGGACAGGCGGTTTTTTTCCGAAAAGTGCTCAATTTTTCCGGCCCGCGGCCGCTAACCCGCCAGGGACAGCCTTTTTTGGCTGTTGTGTGCAGTTATTGCATAGCTTGAGGCAAAGTCCGACACAGCATTTGAAAGGTGAATCAGTATGGCAAATCCAGAATCCGGCAGCAGCGCAGCCAAGGCGATCAGTCTCCCCGTGGCGCATCTCGATACAGGTTCCGCACTGGAACAGATCCAGCAGGACTATCGCAGCGGGCGTCTGCATCGGGCACAACGCTTGTGCCGTGATCTGCTGCAACATGATGAAGACAATGTGTTGGTGATACGCCAGCTTGGGGTGATTTCTCATCGCCTGGAGGATTTTGCCACCGCCAAGGAGTGTTTTTTCAGGTTGATCCGGCTTACCCCGGACGATGCCGGCGTTTATTACAATCTGGGACACACAGGAATCGGGCTCGACGATGTCGATCTGGCGTTCGCGGCGTTTGCAAAAACGGTCGAACTCGATCCTGAACGTGCCGCGGCCTACAACAACATGGGTGTGCTGCTCGAGCAGCGCGGTGATTACGAGGATGCGATCGACTATTTTTATGAAGCCAGCGAACTGGACCCGGAGCATGCCTTGTCACGTATGCATCTTTCCCGCGCGTTGAATTGCGTGCACAGGCTGCAGGAAAGCAACCAGGTGGTCGAAAGCTCGCTGGCGGTCAACACGCTCTCACCGCTGCAGCGTGCAGAGTTGCTGCTGCGCCAGGGGCAGAACAGCTGGCTTGCCGGGGACCAGGCGACGTGCCGCCGGGTGGTCAGTCTGTGCGAGCATGTACTGGCGCATGTGCAGGAGCCAGGCAGGCTTGGCGGGCGGTTTAGGCTGTTACGGTCATTGTTGAAATTCAGGCGCGAGAATCCAGCCTGTTATGAACAGCCGGCCACCCATACCGCGTATTATCTTGGCAGCAGCCATGCGCTGACCGCGGCCAACACGGTACTCGAGTTGGATGATATCGCTTATCGTCTCGAATCCTTTTGTATCGAGACGGCAACGGCGGCCGACCTGCGATGCCTGGTGGCCGGACAGCCTGCAGCGGGCAGGTGTACGGCGAGCTTTACCGCGGCAATGCACCAAGTGCCGGATAAATCCTGGGTGCTGCTGGATTTCGGTGAGCCTTTGTGCCGACCCTACGGCAGCCTGTTTCAGCGCTTGAAGCAGCAGGAGGGTTTCGAGCAGGTGCTGCAGGACCTGGTCAGCGACCATCTTGATTTCGTTGCACAGCAGTGTGCCAAGCGCCGGCTCAAGCTTGTGTTCGTGGGAGTGCCGGCGAACAATTGTGACATGCAGGACCTGTCGGTCGAGGACCAGCACAGGCTGTTGCTGTTGACCGAGCAGTTCAACCGCTGCCTGGAGAGACAGGCCCTGGAACGGGGTTTCTATTTTCTCGATCTGTTTACTGCCACGGTAGGGGGTAATGGTAAATCCAACAAGTATTACCACCTCGATGCCTATCGTCTCAGGCCCGATGCATTGGGGCAGATCGTGCAGGGGTATCTGCTGCTGCCAGGCAGAACCTGATTCGCTGTCTGGGCTGGCCCACCTTTCTCACCACCCTTCTACTGCGACGGCGATTGGTGGGCAGCAAGGCGGGCTGACCTGCAGGCCGGGGGGTTGGTGCCAACAGCTTGGTCTGCCGCCGATAATTTCCGGCCAATAACCATAACTATTTTGTTGATAATGGCCCTTGGGCCGGATAATACTTCACTTTTTGGTAAATATCCGTACAATGGCGCGATTGCTGCCAGATTGTGTGGCACGGTGGTTTATTGGCTAAAATAAATCCATATTGAGTATTCTATTTGAAGGAAACAGGTACATGGTAACCATTCGATTGACTAGAGGTGGCGCGAAGAAGCGGCCGTTCTACCACATTGTGGTCGCAGACAGCCGTAACCGCCGGGACGGGCGCTATATCGAACGCCTCGGGTTTTTCAACCCGCTGGCGAAAGGCGCGGAAGAACGTCTGCGTGTCGACAAAGAGCGTGTCGATTACTGGATTTCGAAAGGCGCACAAACCTCTGACCGTGTAGCGGCGTTGGTTAAAGGTTAAGCAGCCGTTTGCTGCATCTCCAGCATGCAGCTTGTTCCGGCGTACCGGCTAATCCAATGCAGCCAGGTTCAGGCAGTACAGCAGAGGTTGATTCCGATGAGCTGGTCGTGATCGGGCGGATCAGCGGGCTGTTTGGTGTGTCCGGCTGGGTCAAGGTCTACAGCTATACCCGTAACAGGCAGGATATTTTGAATTATGACCCGTGGTACCTGCGGAGTCAGCAAGGCCGCCGGGACGAGGAGGGTGACGGCCGGTCGCTGTGCCGCGCGCACTGGACCCCGGTCCGGCTCGAGCAGGGGCACAAGCAAGGCAAGGGAGTGGTGGCCAAGCTGCAGGGGATCAGCGACAGGAATCAGGCAGCGGGGTGGATCGATGCGGAGATCGCTGTCGGCAGGGCGCAGCTGCCGGCGCTGGCGGAAGATGAATATTACTGGAATGACTTGGTAGGTCTGCAGGCGGTAACGAAGGAAGGTATCGTGCTGGGACAGGTAAGCGGGCTGTTGGAGACCGGAGCCAACGATGTGCTGGTGATCGATGAGACAGTACATGGAAAGCAGCGGCAGCGGCTGATTCCGTTCGTGCAGCCGACCGTCGTGCAGCAGGTGGATCTTGCCAACAAAAGAATCGTGGTCGACTGGGATCCGGAGTTTTGAGCTGTCCGGCCGGTTTCAGTGATGCAGATTGATGTCATCACGCTGTTTCCTGAACTGGTGCATTCCGTGCTGGATTTCGGGGTCGTCGGCAGGGCGCAGCAGCAAAACAGCCTGCAACTGAAGACCTGGAACCCGCGGCGGTTTACCCGGGACCGCTACCAGGCGGTGGATGACAGGCCTTACGGTGGTGGTCCGGGGATGGTGATGAAATTCGAGCCGCTGCAGGGCGCGCTGCTGGCCGCCAAAGAGGCGAATGCAGGGCCTGTGGTCTACCTCAGCCCGCAGGGGAAAAGGCTGGACCAGCCGCTCCTGAACGCCTGGGCGGGCCTTTCGGGACTGATTCTGGTCACAGGGCGCTACGAGGGGATAGATGAGCGTTTTATCGAGGCGTATGTCGACCAGGAGGTGTCGCTCGGCGACTATGTCATCAGTGGTGGCGAGCTGGCGGCGATGGTGATTATCGATGCGCTCGCGCGGTTGCAGCCAGGGGTATTGGGAAACAGTGAATCCGCTGGCCAGGATTCCTTTATGCGTGGCCTGCTGGATTATCCACACTATACCAGGCCGGAGGAAGTGGAAGGCCGCCGGGTGCCGCAGGTATTGTTGAGTGGCGACCATGCACAGATTGCACGCTGGCGCATGCAGCAGGCACTGGGGCGAACCTGGCGGCGCAGACCGGACCTGCTGGAGAGGCTGGAACTGAACCGTGAACAGCAGCGGTTGTTGCAGCAGTTTAAGAAAGAGAATCCAGAAAACCAGGATTGAGAAAAACAGGATTGAGAAAAGATCGATACAGAATCAGCATGCTGAAATTATTTGATGACGAGGTGCACCATGAGCAATATCATTGAGGAACTCGAACAGGAACAGATGAACAAAAAGGTTCCCGCCTTTGCCCCCGGCGATACGCTGGTGGTCAAGGTCAAGGTCAAGGAAGGCACACGCGAGCGTTTGCAGGCATTCGAGGGTGTGGTGATCGCAAAGAAGAACCGCGGACTGAACTCAGCGTTTACGGTCAGAAAGATCTCCCACGGCGAAGGGGTCGAGCGGGTGTTCCAGACGCACAGCCCGCAGATCGCCTCGATCAGCGTCAAGCGACGTGGTGATGTCCGCCGTGCCAAGTTGTACTACCTTCGTGAGCGCAGTGGCAAGTCGGCAAGGATCAAGGAAAAGCTGGCCAAGCGCGGCAAATAGGACGCAGCGCGCCATTGTTCCGTCTCGCCACGAACGGTGGTGAGAAAGGGCGGGCTTGGAGGCAGGCTGATGGAACAGGTGGTCATAGATTCCCCGATCGGTAAGCTGGGCTTCGTACTCCGGGACGGACGGCTGTCACGGCTCGATTTCTTACCTGCACAGGCCAGTCTCGTCCCGCCGACAGGCCGCCGGGCCAGGCTGGTCGTCAGCAGGCTGCGCAACTATTTCAAAGACCCGGCGACCAGTCTGCAGGTCGACTATGCTGTCCGGGGCACCGCTTATCAACTCGCTGTGTGGGCGTTTCTGCGTACCATTCCCGCCGGCACGATATTGACTTACAAACAGGTGAGTGAGCGGGTGGGAGGCTCGCCGCGTTCGGTCGGCAATGCCTGCCGCGCCAACCCGGTCCCGCTACTGACCCCCTGCCATCGTGTGGTGTCGAGCCGGGGAATCGGTGGTTTCAGTGGCCAGTCATCCGGACCGCTGCTGCAGATCAAACACTGGCTGTTGGCCCATGAACTTGGCAAAAAGCTTGAATTCGCCTGAATCAGCCCAATTAAATGCACAGGGAAGGCCCCGGGCACGGTGGTTTCGTTTGCAGGCACCGGCGGGCAGGGGTGGCGTGTGCTTCCAAGAAACATAGAGATAAAGACTATTCAGGAAATGACCAGGAGTTGTAGACGATGACCGCTGAAACCCGGCAACAGACTTTCGAGTTCCAGACAGAAGCAAAACAACTGTTACGATTGATGATCCACTCCTTGTATTCGAACAAGGAAATCTTTATGCGCGAGCTCGTCTCCAATGCTTCAGATGCCTGTGACAAGCTGCGTTTCCAGGCCTTGGCCGACGACAGCCTGTTCGAAGGTGATACCGAACTCGAGATCAAGGTCAGTTTCGACAAAGACAACAAAACCATTTCTATCGCCGACAACGGGATCGGTATGAACCGGCAGGACATTATCGACAACATCGGGACTATCGCCAAGTCCGGGACACGTGAGTTTATCGATTCCCTGACCGGGGACCAAAAGAAAGACTCGCAATTGATCGGCCAGTTCGGCGTCGGTTTTTATTCCGGGTTTATCGTCGCCAAAGAGATTGAAATCAAGTCCCGGCGGGCCGGTGAAGCAGCCGACCAGGGCGTACACTGGCGTTCCAGTGGTGAGGGGTCCTATACCTTGGAGACGATCGAGCGCAGCCAGCGCGGAACCGAGGTGATCCTGCACCTGCGTGACGAGGAACAGGATCTGCTGGAATACTACCGCCTGCGCAATATTATCAAGAAGTATTCGGACCATATCAATCTGCCGATCAAGATGCCGGTGCCGGCCGACAGTAAGGACGATGCCGAAAAGGAGCAGGACGCCAAGGAAGCGGCGGTGCCTGAATGGGAGACTGTCAACCAGGCTTCTGCCTTGTGGACCCGCTCGAAAAAAGAGATCACCGACGAAGAATACAACGAATTCTACAAGACGGTTTCACTGGATTTCGAAGAGCCCTTGGCGCGTATTCACAACCAGGTCGAAGGTACCAATTCCTACACGACGTTGTTCTATATCCCGAAGCGCGCGCCGTTCGATCTGTTCGACCGTGACAAGCGGCACGGGATCAAGCTGTATGTCAAGCGCGTCTATATCATGGATGACGCTGAGCACCTGATGCCTAACTACCTGCGCTTTGTCCGCGGTGTGGTGGATTCTGACGACCTGCCGCTGAATGTGTCACGTGAGATTCTGCAGGCCAATCCGTTGATCGACCGGATCAGGAGTGCGTCGGTCAAAAAAATACTGGGCCTGCTGGAGTCGATGGCGAAGAATGAAAAGGAAAAATACGCGGAATTCTGGAAAGCGTTCGGTAAGGTGCTTAAAGAAGGCCCGGCCGAGGATTTCGCCAACCGTGAACGTATCGCCAAGCTGCTCAGGTTTTCGTCGACCCGGGAGCCCGGTGAGACACCGGTGGTGTCACTGGAGGACTATGTTGCGCGGATGAAGCCCGGCCAGAAACATATTTACTATATCACCGCAGACAGTTTTGCAGCAGCGAAGAACAGTCCGCACCTGGAGGTGTTCAGGAAGCATGATATCGAGGTGCTGCTGATGTCGGATCGCATCGATGAATGGATGATGCAGTATCTGACTGAATTCGATGGCAAGAAGCTGCAGTCGGTGGCCAAAGGGGACCTGGATCTCGGGGATATTGCCACTGAGGACGAGTCGGCCAAGGAAACCGAGCAAGCGCAGACAGCCTACAAGGAGATGATCGAAAAGATGACCAAAGTGCTGGGTGACCGGGTCAAGGAAGTCCGGCTCAGTAAGCGGTTGACAGAGTCGCCGTCGTGCCTGATCGTTGGTGAGGGGGAAATGGCGATCAACCTGCAGAACCTGTTCAAACAGGCCGGCCACGAGGTGCCCGGGGTCAAACCGATTCTGGAGGTCAATCCGGATCACCTGCTGGTCAAACGCCTGAACAGCGAAATGGACGAGCAGCAGTTCAGTGACTGGACGCATATCTTGTTCGATCAGGCGCTGCTGAGTGAAGGCGGACAGCTGGAGGATCCTTCCGGGTTCGTTGGCAGGTTGAATGACATGTTTACCAAGTTCGCGTTGAAATAAGGTGGTATGTGCCGGTGG
>JALUUZ010000495.1 GCA_027021095.1 Gammaproteobacteria bacterium | reverse complement strand
AGCAATCTTATGAGTGGTGGTATCCAGCTTTCGTCGCAGATGATCGACGATCTCAAAAACACAATCGCACAGCATGACCCTCAGGCCGGTAACGACATGGTTTTCATGCAGTACCTGACAGCCGTTACCGGTTATGTACTGGCACATCAGGACCATCCCGGTATGGACAAAAAATCCCTGCTGGCCGATCTCAGCCATTTTATGGGACAGGTGCTGGAGCAGGTGGAACGTGACATGGCACCACCGGAAGATGCCTTTGGTATCTGGAAGCCGGGCGATAATTGATCTCCTGGCGGAGCACTGAATCCTTATGGATATCGATTTCTGGGTCGATCGTTGGAATACCGGGCAGACCGGTTTTCATCAACCGAAAATCAATCCCTATCTGGCTTATTTCTACGGCGAAAAAGGTCCGCCGCCCGCGCAGCGCGAAAAACTGAAAGTGTTTGTACCGCTGTGCGGCAAAAGCAATGACATGCTGTGGCTTGCGCAGAACGGTTACCGGGTATTTGGCGTTGAATGCAGTGATCTTGCGGTGCAGGCTTTTTTCCAGGAAAACGGCATTGCCTGTCGCGTGGCGAGCAAGGACGAGCATTCACTTTATGTCTGTGATACCGAGAGCCATCCGGACTATGCCGCCATTGAAATCTACCAGGGGGATTTTTTCGCCCTGCAGAGCGATCTGTTTGACGATGTGACCGATGTTTTCGACCGCGCATCGCTGATTGCCTTGCCGTTGGAAATGCGCCGTGACTATGCCGCTAAGATGGCCGAGCTGTTAAAACCTGGTACACGCACACTGCTGGTAACCCTGACTTACGATCAGGACGAAATGAACGGCCCGCCGTTTTCCGTGTCCGAAGAAGAAGTCAATGAACTGTACGCAGAGCATTTTTCCATCCAGAAACTGTGTTTCAAGAACATCATCGATGACGAGCCGCGCATGCAGGAGCGGGGCCTGACATCACTGATTGAAACCGTTTACAAACTGGTCCGTAAATAAGCCTGTCATTGCGAACACTGTAAAGCAGAAGGTCTGTACGAATGTGGTGTTGACGGACCCACGATTGGACCGCGCAGGGCAACAACCGTAACCGGATCGTTTCGCTGCGCTCGCAATGACCGGGGCTTCAGGGAAACCTATTAGAGAATATTTATGTCAGTACAAACAGCATCAGAAGAAAAGACAAACATTTCAACAGCACACACTGTTCAGGATATCGAGCATCATCCCGCCTTCGACTGGCAACGCAGTGAAACCATTGAGTCACTGAACCTGACTTTCCACGAATTCCGCCACAAAAGAACCGGCGCCCTGCATTACCACCTGCAGAGCGACAAGAGTGAAAACGTTTTCCTGGTAGCGTTTCGCACCGTACCCATGGATTCTACCGGTGTTGCCCATATCCTGGAGCACACGGCCCTGTGCGGCAGCGAAAAATACCCGGTGCGCGATCCTTTCTTTATGATGATACGGCGTTCGCTCAATACCTTTATGAACGCTTTTACCAGCAGCGACTGGACCGCCTATCCTTTTGCCAGCCAGAACC
>JALUUZ010000494.1 GCA_027021095.1 Gammaproteobacteria bacterium | reverse complement strand
GGGGAAGAAACGATGACTGGAGGCCGCTTGAAGCGGGCCAGTGAACACCTGGACGATGAATTCTGCTTTACCTATGGCGACGGTGTCAGTGATGTCGATATCACCAGGCTGATCGAATTCCACCGCCAGCACAAACTGCTGGCGACCGTCACCGCAGTGCAGCCTCCAGGCAGGTTCGGCGCATTGAAGTTGAGCGCAGACAGGAACCGTGTCGAACGTTTCGAGGAAAAAGTTGCAGGCGACGGTGCCTGGATCAACGGCGGATTCTTCGTGCTGTCGAAACGCGCCCTGGATTACATCGACAACGATGCAACGGTGTGGGAACGTGAACCCATGGAAAACCTGGCACGCGACAAGCAGCTCGCCACCTACCTGCACCGAGGATTCTGGCAGCCCATGGATACATTGCGTGATAAAATGTACCTGGAAAAATTATGGCATGAAAACCGCGCACCGTGGAAGCTATGGGGGCAGCCAAAATGACACTCGACCCGGCATTCTGGCATGGTAAAAGAGTACTAGTGACCGGCCATACCGGGTTCAAGGGCAGCTGGCTCAGTCTCTGGCTGCAGCAACTCGGCGCGCAGTGCACCGGTGTCGGCCTGGCTCCATCCAGCTCGCCAAGCATGTTCGACCTGTTGCAGCTTGAAAGTGGCATGGAATCCCGGCTGGCGGACATCCGCGACTATTCGGCACTGCAAGAACTATGCGGCCAGGCCAGGCCGGAGATAGTCTTTCATCTTGCTGCACAGGCACTGGTACGTGACTCCTATACCGATCCCCGCACGACTTTCGAAACGAATGTACTGGGAACAGTCAACCTGCTGGATTCGCTGAGGCGGCTGCCCAGTGTCAAAGTCATCGTCATCGTGACCACCGACAAGTGTTACGAAAACAACGAACACGGCGAGCCCTTTCGTGAAACAGACAGGCTTGGTGGTGATGACCCCTACAGCAGCAGCAAAGCCTGCGCAGAACTTGTAACCCACAGCTACCGAAAATCTTTTTTCTCCCTGCAGCAGGACCAGCCGCAAGTCGCCGTCGCAACCGCCCGTGCCGGCAACGTAATTGGAGGTGGCGACTGGGCCAGGGACCGGATCATCCCGGATTTCATGCGTGCAGCGGCGTCAGGACAGACATTGACGATACGCGCCCCCGAGGCCGTGCGTCCCTGGCAACTGGTTCTGGAACCACTGTGCGGCTACCTGGTGCTCGCACAGCATTGCTGGCACAAGCCCGGCCGGTACGCCGAAGCCTGGAACTTCGGCCCGGCGCCAAGTGACACCAGAAGTGTCCGCTGGATCGTCGAATACCTCAACTCCCTTCTGCCGCAGCCGGTAAAAATCGACTACGGCCAATACCAGGGACCAAAAGAAAAAATGACTTTGAGACTCGACTCCAGCAAGGCACACACGGCGCTCGGTTGGAAGCCACGCTGTGCGTTGGAAACTGCACTGCAATACACCTGTGACTGGTACCAGGCACATCGCTCACAAGACAATCTCTATCAACTGACTCTCGCTCAGATCGATGCATACATGCACGACAAAACCAG
>JALUUZ010000493.1 GCA_027021095.1 Gammaproteobacteria bacterium | reverse complement strand
GGCGGATGATACTGCGTAGCACCGAACCGCGGCCCTTGTTTGACGGTGTCACCCCGTCGACGATCAGAAACGCACAAGAACGAATATGATCAGCGATCACGTTCAGTGACTTGTTGTCAGTATCCCCCGTGCCGGTCACCTTGGCGACCGCCTTGATCAGGTGCTGAAACAGGTCGATTTCATAGTTCGAATGCACCCCCTGCAATACCGCCGCCAACCGCTCCAAGCCCATACCGGTATCGACCGACGGGTGCGGCAGCGGCGTCAGCTTGCCGTGCTTGTCCCGGTTGTACTGCATAAACACCAGGTTCCAGATCTCGATATAACGATCGCCGTCCTCGTCCTTGGAACCGGGTGGACCACCGGCCACCTCCGGGCCGTGATCGTAGAAAATCTCCGTACACGGACCGCAAGGTCCTGTATCGCCCATCGACCAGAAGTTGTCCTTGGCGCCGATACGGCCGAAACGCTTTGGATCGACCTTGATCTCATCGAGCCAGATCTTCGCGGCCTCGTCATCGTCCTCGAAAATCGTCACCCACAGCCGTTCGGCGGGAATGGCCATGGTCTCGGTCAGAAACTCCCAGGCGTAGGCAATCGCTTCGCGTTTGAAGTAATCACCAAAACTGAAATTACCAAGCATCTCGAAAAAAGTATGATGACGTGCCGTATAGCCGACATTTTCCAAGTCATTGTGCTTGCCACCGGCACGCACACAACGTTGGGAACTGGTCGCACGCTTGTAGTCACGCTTGTCGGTACCCAGGAACACGTCCTTGAACTGCACCATACCGGCATTGGTAAACAACAGCGTCGGGTCATTGGCAGGAATCAGGGAACTGGACGCAACACGCGTATGGCCTTTGTTTTCAAAAAACTCCAGAAAGGCTTCCCGTATTTCATTGCTTGTTTTCATGTTCGTCTGTCTGTCCTGCCTGTCTCGTTACCTGCGCCACGACCGTCTCCGCAGCGGCTGCCTGGTCCGGTGGCCCGGTCCGGCGTCTGCTTAAAGACAGGCGAATTGTGCCTATGTTTTGCACAATTTGCAATATCTACATATCTACCAATACGGATTCAGGTTTCAGGCGTCATTGAGACCGAGTGTCTCATGTATATGCTGCGGCAAAAAACCCCGTGCCTGCAGAAACCTGGCCTGGCGGGCTTTTTCGGCCCACTCCTGCGGTACACCGGCACCGAATTTTTTCTCCCGTGCCCGTGCTGTATGCGCCGCCCAGGAATCGGCATACTTGTCGATCTCAGCATCGATCAATCCACGGTCGATACCGCGGTTACGCAGCTCGATTCGAATCTTGTTCGGCCCAAACCCTTTGTCGACACGCATCTGCGTATAGGCTTCGGCAAAACGTGCATCACTGATCAGGTTTTCATCGACCAGCAGCCTGATCACCTCGGTAATCTGCTCTTCCTGGAAACGCTTGGCGCGCAGCTTCTCATAGAGTTCGTAAGCCGAATGATCACGCCGCGTCAACATCCGGATCGCAGCCTCGTACGTTTCAGTAAAAATAATCCACCTCGTTCAGCTCAATCATCTCCCT
>JALUUZ010000492.1 GCA_027021095.1 Gammaproteobacteria bacterium | reverse complement strand
ACGTTTACCAAGGATGGCGTCAGCTTCGACCTGGTGCCCGAACGGCTGCGTGGTGAAACCGCCACATTCGACATTACTGCCGGCAAGGAAGTGATTGTCGAAACCGGTCGCCGTGTAACCATGCGTCACATCAAGATGCTGGAGAAAAAGAAAATCACCAGGCTGAACGCGCCACTGGATTACCTGGTGGGCAAGGTGCTTGCACACGACCTGATCGATGAGGAGACAGGTGAAGTCATGGTGCCGGCCAATGCCGAGTTTACCGAAGAGCTGATCAGCTTCATCCAGGAAAAGGGAATCAAGAGCGTGCGTGTCATCTACACCAATGACCTCGACGCCGGCCCGTATATGTCAAATACCCTGGCCATCGACCCGACTACTACCAAGCTGGAAGCGCAGATCGAGATCTACCGCATGATGCGCCCGGGTGAGCCACCGACGAAAGACGCGGCCGAAAACCTGTTTAACAACCTGTTTTTTACCGAAGAGCGCTATGATATTTCAACGGTTGGCCGCATGAAGTTCAACCGCCGACTGGGTCGTGATACTTCCGATGGCCCGGGTGTGCTTTACGATCACCATCACTTTATCGAGCGCAAGGATGATTTTGCCAGGGCGCTGGTTGAGCAGCTGGGTGAAAGCTCCGACATCATCGATGTGATGAAAGAACTGATTGCGATTCGCAACGGGCATGGCACGGTTGACGATATCGACCATCTGGGCAATCGTCGCATTCGCAGCGTAGGTGAGATGGCAGAAAACGTATTCCGCGTTGGCCTGGTGCGTGTCGAGCGTGCGGTCAAGGAGCGCCTGACCACGGCAGAACAGGATGCGCTGATGCCGCAGGACCTGATCAATGCCAAGCCGGTCGCTGCCGCAGTAAAGGAGTTCTTCGGTTCAAGCCAGCTGTCACAGTTTATGGACCAGAACAACCCGCTGTCGGAAGTTACCCACAAGCGCCGTATTTCCGCGCTTGGCCCGGGCGGCCTGACCCGCGAGCGCGCCGGTTTCGAGGTGCGCGACGTGCATCCGACCCATTATGGCCGTGTCTGCCCGATCGAAACTCCTGAAGGCCCGAACATCGGCCTGATCAATTCGCTGTCGGTTTACGCCTGCACCAACAAGTACGGTTTCCTGGAGACGCCTTACCGCAAGGTGATCAATGGCAAGGCCACCGATGAAATCGAGTACCTGTCGGCGATCGAGGAAAGCAATTTCGTTATCGCCCAGGCGAACGCCACCATGGACAAGAAAGGCAAGTTACTCGATGAAATGGTTTCCTGTCGGCACCAGAACGAATTTACCCTGGCGCCGCCGGGAGATGTGCAGTACATGGACGTGTCACCGAAGCAGATCGTATCGGTAGCCGCGTCACTGATTCCGTTCCTCGAGCATGATGATGCCAACCGCGCGCTCATGGGCTCAAACATGCAGCGCCAGGCCGTACCGACACTGCGCGCCGACAAGCCGCTGGTGGGTACGGGCATGGAGCGTGCTGTTGCCCATGATGGTGGTGCGTCCGTTGTTGCCAAACGTGGCGGGGTGATTGACTCGGTT
>JALUUZ010000491.1 GCA_027021095.1 Gammaproteobacteria bacterium | reverse complement strand
AACCCCGGATTTAGTTTTAAGGGGGAGAGAAAATCCGGGGTCAAGCGCTCGACGTTCATTCGTCGAGGTGCTACTAAACCCACTCTAGGGAGGAGGAGTGGGATAGAACAAACACAGTACAAAAAAATCAGTAACAATAACTTCAACAGCTATACCTGGAAAGTGTAGTATGGTTTTTTAATCTAACAAGTTAAAACGTGGTTTTATTTGCAAGTGATTGTTATGCATATATAAATTAAATAAATGTATTTCATACCCTGTTGATTCTGCAGTAAATTCACTATACCGGCCGACCCGGCCTCAATGCGCCTGGTCCCAGTTGTCACCAACGCCTGTCTCCACGGCCAACGGCACCGATAGATCCGCCCCCGCAGCACACATGCGCTGATTGAGTCCGACAATGAACTCCTGTACCGCGCTCTGTTCGACCTCGAACACCAACTCGTCGTGAACCTGCATCAACATCCGCGCCGCGAGCTTGTCTCGCGCTATCCACTCGGCGATCACGATCATCGCACGCTTGATAATGTCCGCTGCCGTGCCCTGCATAGGCGCATTGATCGCGGTACGTTCCGCGTACTGCCGCCGCATTGCATTCTTCGAGTTGATTTCCGGCAGGTACAGACGCCGTCCATACACAGTTTCGACAAAACCCGTATCATGCGCCTGGGCCCGGATAGCGTCCATAAATTGTTTAACCCCGGGATAACGCTGAAAGTAAAGATCGACATAGGCCTGCGCCTGGCTGCGCTCAATACCCAGCTGTCGGGCGAGGCCGAACGCTGACATCCCGTAGATCAAACCGAAGTTGATCGCCTTGGCTGAGCGCCGTTGTTCTTTGCTGACCTTATCGAGTTCCACCCCGAAGACTTCCGCTGCAGTCGACGCATGAATATCCTGCCCGTCAGCAAAGGCCTGTAACAAGCGCTCGTCCGCCGACAGGTGGGCCATGATGCGCAACTCGATCTGCGAGTAATCCGCGGCAACGATCTTCTTACCCTGCGGCGCGACGAATGCCTGGCGGATACGCCTGCCCTGCGCGGTCCTGACAGGAATATTCTGCAGGTTCGGGTTCGACGATGACAGCCTGCCGGTCGCGGTCACTGCCTGGTGATACGAGGTATGCACACGCCCGGTACGCGGATTGATCTGTTGCGGCAAACGATCGATATAGGTCGATTTCAGCTTGCTGAAACTGCGGTGCTCGAGAATGATCTTCGGCAATGGATAATCGAGCGCGAGTTCCTGCAGCACCTCCTCGGCAGTGGACGGCTGACCCTTCGGGGTTTTCTTCAGCACCGGCAGCCCGAGCTTTTCAAACAACACGGCCTGTATCTGTTTGGGCGACCCCAGGTTGAACTCCTCCCCGGCGATCCCGTAGGCCTGCTGTTCCAGCGCCTCGATTTCCTTCGCCAGTTCCTTCCCCTGCTCGTGCAGCATGTCCTTGTCGACCAGCACGCCATCACGTTCCATCTGCGACAGCACCTCGATCAGTGGAATTTCGATCTCCTCGTAGACTTTGCGTAACGATTGGCACTGCTCCAGCTGCGGCCACAGACTCTGATGCAACTGCAAGGTAATGTCCGCATCTTCTGCCGCATAAGGCCCGGCCTGCTCGAGCCCGACCTGGTTGAAGGTCAGCTGCTTCGCGCCTTTCCCGGCCACCTCCTCGAAATGAATCGTCTTGTGTCCCAGGTGCTTGAGAGCAAGGCTGTCCAGGTCATGGCGGTCGATACTGTTGAGCACATAGGATTCGAGCATCGTGTCATGCACTATACCTTCGATCTGCACGCCATAGCGTGACAACACGTTCAGGTCGTACTTGATATGCTGACCGACCTTGGCGGGCGTCGCTGATTGCAGAACCGGACTCAGCAGCTGCAGCAGGCGCTGGCGCTCGATCTGCGATGGCGCCCCCGGATAGTCGTGTGCACAAGGCACATAGGCCGCCTTGCCGGCGGCGACCGCAAACGACACGCCGACCAGCTCCGCCTGCATCGAATCGATACTCGTGGTCTCGGTATCGAACGCGATCAGTTCGGCATTTTCGAGTTGCCGCAGCCAGCCCTGCAGCTGTTGTTCCTCGAGAACCAGTTCATAGGTACCGCGGTCTGCCTGCGTTGCTCCCGGGTTGGCACCGTCACCCTCAGACAACACCTCATTGAGCAGCGAATTGAACTCGAGACGCCGGTACCATTCCGCCAGCGTCTCCTTGTCCTGTGCCGCCGGCTTCAGCGTCTTCGGATCGAGGTCCAGGTCCAGGTCGCACTTGATCGTCACCAGTTGGCGTGCCAGCTTCAACTGTTCCAGGTTGGCACGCAGGTTGTCACCGATTTTACCCTTGACCTTGTCCGCATTTGCGATCAGTTCATCGACCGAGCCATATTCGGCCAGCCACTTGGCCGCACTCTTGGGACCCACCTTTGGAATACCGGGAATATTGTCCGAAGTGTCGCCAACCAGCGCCAGGTAATCGACTATCTTGTCCGGCGGAACGCCGAACTTTTCGGTCACACCGTCGACATCGAGCTTTTTATCCTGCATGGTGTCCACCAGCGTGATGTTGCTGCTGACCAGCTGCGCCAGGTCCTTGTCTCCGGTCGAGATGATCACCTCCATCCCCTGGGCCGCCGCCCTGGTCGCCAGGCAACCGATAACGTCATCGGCTTCGACACCGTCGACCGAAAGCAGCGGCAGGCCCAGTGCGTTGACGATTGCATGCAACGGCTCTACCTGCTCCTGCAGGTCCTCCGGCATCGGCGGCCGGTTGGCCTTGTACTGCGGATACAGCTCGTGCCGGAAGGTCTTGCCCTTGGCATCGAACACCACGGCCACATAATCCGGCGCGATATGCTTCAGTTCCTTGAGCAACATCCTGACCACCCCGAACACTGCATTGGTCGACATACCCTGAGAGTTGCTCAGGCCCCTGATTGCATGATAAGCACGATAAAAATAAGAAGAACCGTCGATCAGCAGTAAGGTTTCGGGCCTGGCATCGGTCATCGTGGAATCCCTAAGTTTTGTTGCGTGATTTGGAATGCCGCAATTATGCCCCAAACCGTTTTAATACAAAACAAAAACTGATTCACAGTTTTCGCGCTCCAGCGTACCAGTCTTACCCCTGGGGCTACCATAATACCGTCAAAGGATATAAGATTAAATTGTTGATTTTTCGGACACCGCTGCAAGGAATTACGCTTGCAGAAGTCGGTGTATTGGTTCAAACTGAGAATACCGGACAGGTTCCAGTCTTATCCAATGCGCCGCCAGCAACCGTTCCCGGTGACCAGGAACAGCTCCCGGCTCCAGGAACAACGACAAGACGAGGGAATACCAACAGAGCAGAGGACACAGGGATGAATTTTTCCGAAAAACCAAGAATAACAATGAATCCACAGGAAACAGTCCAGGTAGAAAGGAAACCAGCAGTATCAACTCTATTGACGACAGGTATAGAACAATGAAAATATTTCTTGCAGCATTAGCGACACTTCTACCAATCAGTTTGTATGCTGAACAGGCGGTTGACAATGCGGCACCGCCACCAATGCCGACAAAACAAACCGTCAAAAAGCAAAAGAAACAACGCAAGTTCGAAAAACAACGGGTTACGACCGTAGAGCAGGGTAAGAACAAGCGCATCATCGAATACCGCATCAAGGGACATCTGACCAAGGTCAAGGTGGTGGGGCACGGCGCGCCTTATTATATCTACTATAACGAGCGCTGGAACGATGTACCGATGAAAACCGACCTGACTACTGAAAAAACTCCGTACTGGAAATTGTTCAGCTGGTAACCCACGACCCGGCCCGGCCTGCCGGCAACGGCGGACCGGGCGCCTGCAGGATCCTTTTTTTCCTGGACAGCGATTTTCGATTATAATGCTGGTTTTCGCTGAATCAGAATCTATCCATGTCGGTCTACACCACTGTTGAAAAAAGCCAGCTCACGGCATTTCTTACGCGTTATGACATCGGGGAGCTGGTCGACTACCAGGGAATCAGTGCCGGCATCGAAAACACCAACTATTTTGTCGATACCACCTCTGGGCGTTATGTACTGACACTGTTCGAAAGCCTGCCCTTCGACAGTATCCCCTACTTTCTCGAACTGACCGCGTTCCTTGCCGAACACGACGTTCCCTGCGCACACCCGGTTGCAAGCCGTGACGGCATTTACCTGCATCGATTGAATGACAAGCCGGCGGCAATCGTCAAACGCCTGCAGGGCAGCGAGATCGAAATCCCGGACATGGGTCATGCCGCTGCACTCGGTGATGCACTGGGCCATATGCACCTGGTTGGACAACAGTTTACGCTGCACCAGGCCAACAGCCGCGGTCCGGCATGGTGGGTGCAGACCACCCGGCGGCTGGCATCACACCTGGACCAGGCCGATGCCGGGATCCTGCAACAGGAAATCGATTTCCAAAAAAAATTCTGCCGTCTGCATCTCCCATCGGGGCTGACCCATGCTGATTTGTTCAAGGACAATGTTCTGTGGCACCAGGACCGGCTGACAGGAATCATCGATTTCTACTACGCCTGCGATGACGTGCTGCTGTACGATATCGCGGTGACTGCCAATGCCTGGTTCTGTGACCGGCAGGGGCGGCTGCAGCAGTCACTGCTGACCCCTTTTCTGCAGCATTACCACCAGCACCGGCCGCTTGCGGACGATGAACACGAAGCCTGGCCGGTGATGCTGCGTGCCGCTGCGCTGCGCTTCTGGCTGTCGCGCCTGAACGACATGCACTTCCCCAAACCCGGCGAAATTACCCATACAAAAAATCCCGATGTGTTCAAGACTATCCTGCTGAATCACATTCAGCTTGGTGAACGGCTGAAAGACTACTGGCTCTAACCACCCTTCTGCTGTAAACAGATCATTTGTCCAATTGCACTGAACTTTTAACCGGCGCCAAGGTCTGAGTTAGGAACTCAATCGATAAACATTTTTTACAGGCCGTTACATGACACAGCAGAGCATACGATCAATGCTGGCGGTTTTTATCGCCGCTTTCGCTTCACTGGCAGCCGCCGGCAACACCACCGGCCCAAACGTCGGGCAAGTCGCGCCGGATTTCACCCTGACCGACCTTGCAAGCAAAAAAGCGGTTTCACTGACCCAGCTGCGTAAGAAAGGCTACGTGCTTGCGCTGTTCTGGTCGACACGCTGCCATGTCTGCCACGCGATGCTGCCGGCATTCAAAAAGACGCACAAGCAGTACAAAGACAAGAACTTTACGCTGGCGGCGATCAACATCGGCTATGAAAACCGCGAACAGGTCGAAGACTATATTCTGCAGCACGATGTCGACTATCTCGTGCTCAACGATGACAGCAAGAAAGCACGACTGGCACAGCAGTATGCACTCAAAGGCACACCCACGATCAAGTTGATTGCACCCAGCGGACGAATCGTCTGGTCCGGGCACCGGCTGCCGGACCTGGCTCGCTGGATCAAATAGATTTTCCTCAGCGCTCCTACTAAGAGTGAGATTTGAGCAGACTTTGTCTGCTCTTTTTTTGTCCGTTTTTTTGTCTTTGCTGCAATCGCAGCGTATAATGGCGCCGGAATCGATCATCACGAACAATAAACTCTGGATAAATCAACACCATGCCAGCATCACCACATCCTGCCGCCGGGCCTGGTTCCTGGCTCGAACGCCTGCAGTCGGCCTGCGAGGCCGTCAGCGAATGGAGCGGCAGGGTCTTTGCGTGGTTTACACTGCTGCTGGTAATCGATACTGTCCTTGTCATCCTGATCAAGAAAGCCCAGGACATCAGGTTCTTTATCGCCAGCCACTGGCTGGCGCTCGGGCTGCTCATCGGCCTGCTGATCACCACCAGCGTCTACAGCCACTACCGCCGTCACCAGCGGCTGTTCAGGCCACTGGCCTGGTCACTGCTGCTGAGCGCTGCCGCGGTGTTCCTGGTCTGGCTGCTCTATTTCCACCCACCGGTCACCGAGTTTCTGCGCACCAACCTGTTGAAGGTGCAGGACATGCAATTCTACCTGTTCGGCATCATGTTTATGGCGGCAATGGGCTATACGCTGAAACACGATGAACATGTCCGTATCGATATCTTCTACCGCAGCATGTCGATACGTAAAAAAGCACTGGTCAACCTCACCGGCACCTTGTTTTTCCTGCTGCCAGTATGCCTGCTGATCCTGTACTACAGCTGGAGCGATGTGCTCCGCAGCTGGTCGACCGAGACCTACCGGATCACCGGCGGTATGCCGATCAAGTATGTCCTGAAAACCACGCTGCTGGTCATGCCGGTGCTGCTGCTGATACAAGGCCTTGCCGAACTGATCAAGAACCTGCTGATCCTGCGTCACGGCAAGCCCTGTCAAGAAGACTCCGGGAGTGCCCAGTCATGATGGTGCTGCTGCTGGTAGTCACTGTCTGTGTACTGCTGATGTACGGCTATCCGGTTGCCTTGACACTCGGCGGCACGGCGATCCTGTTTGCGTTCATCGGCCTGGCCAGCGGCAGTTTCGATGCCTCGAGCTTTTACTTCCTGCCCGGACGCATCTTCGGTGGTATCGTTGCCAGTGACGCCGGCACGCTGATCGCTATCCCGGTTTTTATCTTTATGGGCCTGATGCTCGAGCGCGCCAAGATCGCCGAGAACCTGCTCGATACCATGGCGCTGCTGTTCGGACCCTTGCGCGGCGGGCTAGGCATCTCGGTGATCCTGGTCGGCATGCTGCTGGCAGCAAGCACCGGTATCGTCGGTGCCACCGTGGTCACCATGGGGCTGCTGTCGTTACCGACCATGCTCAAGCGCGGCTACGACCCGTGTGTCGCGACTGGAACCATCTGTGCTTCGGGAACGCTGGGGCAGATCATCCCGCCGTCCATCGTGCTGATCATCCTGGCCGATACCCTGTCCAACGCCGCCAGCAGCGCCGGCAAGGCCGGGCAGGTGACGATCACCGACCTGTTTATCGGAGCGGTGATCCCCGGCCTGGTACTGGTGCTGGCCTATATCGCGTATATCGTCTACCTCGCGATCTTCAAACCAGAAAAAACCCCGGCGATCCCGCGCCAGGAACTCGACAACATCAGCCGCAGGCAGCTGCTGCACCGGGTCGTCAAGGTGTTGCTCCCGCCACTGATCCTGATCCTGGTAGTCCTCGGCTCGATCCTGACTGGTGTCGCCTACCCGACCAACGCCGCCGCGCTCGGTGCAATCGGCGCGATCTTCCTGGCCGCGATGAACAGGCGTTTCAACCTCGACATACTGCGTGATGTCATGCAGAACACCCTGAAGATCACCAGCATGGTGATGATGATCCTGCTCGGTGCCACCCTGTTCAGCCTGGTCTTCCGCAGCTTCGGCGGCGACGAGATCATCGAGCATGG
>JALUUZ010000490.1 GCA_027021095.1 Gammaproteobacteria bacterium | reverse complement strand
GAAACTTGGCGGGAAAACGGTTAGCTTGTTGAACGCCTTACGGCGTCACTACAAACCTGCACCCAAACACAAGGCACCTTCGAGGTGCCTGGTGTTTTTTCCGGTGCCTGCTGTTTGAGAGTCTTTCTCTGCGTACTCCGCGCCCCTGCGAGAGAACCTTGCTGCAAACATGTCATGCCTGACGACATTGGTAGAAACCTGGCAGAAAAACGGTTAGCTTGTTGATCGCCTTACGGCGTCACTACAAACCTGCACCCAAACACCAGCACCTTCGAGGTGCCTGATGTTTTTTCCCGGTGACTGGTGTTTGAGAATCTTTCTCTGCGCACTCCGCGCCCCTGAGAGAGAACCTTGCTGCAAAACGGTTGCAGGATTGGTCGTTCCGCATTTGCTTCACACAAAAAGAACACGTATATTCACCTAAAAAGCGGAATTGCCCATGTATGCCATTTTATTTTTTCTCGCCTTTCTCTCCGGTGTTAGCGCATTGATGTATGAAGTTGCCTGGACGCGGCAGCTTACATTAGTATTCGGTGTTTCCATATATGCCGCCAGCGCCGTCATCGCTGCTTTCATGATGGGATTGGGTGCCGGCAGTTTTGTGTTCGGCACCATCGCCGACCGGACGAAACGGCCCCTGCTGTTATATGCCGCCCTTGAAGCCGGCATTGCCGTCTATGCGATCCTATTTGCCACGCTGTTTTCACCCTTTCAACGCTGGGTGGTTCATCTGACACCAGCGGGAGAGGCCGCGCTGCCTGCATTGCTGCTCCGGTTTGTTCCGGCGTTTCTGATTTTGCTGCCACCTACCTTTCTGATGGGCGGCACACTGCCGGTACTCAGTGTGCTGTTCCGTTCCCGGGTTCAGCAGATGGGCCGAAACATCGCCCTTCTCTACGGCCTTAACACGCTCGGCGCAGCCGCCGGAGCCTTTTTCAGCGGCTTTGTGATATTGCCTGCATCCGGTATCCACGCCACCATTTTAATCGCTGTTGCTGGTAATGCACTTCTTGCTGCAGCGGCTCTGGTGCTTTCGTTTAAATTTCGGGCACTGAATCAGGAACGTGCCGCATCCGGTACATTGCAGACGGCGGTGCCTCCTCCTGAGATTTCTCCGGCCCGAAAGATGGTTTTACCGCTTATCGCTCTGCTAACCGGCTTTTGCTCGCTGGGCTATGAAATCATCTGGACCAAGCTTCTCATTTTAAGCCTGGGCAACAGTACCTGGGCGTTTTCCACGGTGCTCATCGTGTTTTTGCTGAGTCTGGCGGTCGGCGGCCTGTTGGCGGCACCGCTTTCTGTCAGGGTATTGAAGCGGCCGGTACTTCTGAGCACCCTGCTTATCGGGATGAGCGCCCTGGCTCTCTTCTCACTGTATTGGTTTCGTTGGAGCCTTTTCGATCCCGCCTCACTGACGAGTTCATCTCTGATTCAGGTGGTGGCCTTGCAATTTCTCACAAGCATTCCGGTTATTTTTCCCGCTGCTCTCCTCTCCGGTCTGATTCTCCCTCTTCTGATCCGGTGGTTTGTAAGCGGTCCCCCGGCTCTGGCCTCAGGATTCGGTCG
>JALUUZ010000489.1 GCA_027021095.1 Gammaproteobacteria bacterium | reverse complement strand
CGATCCGCGCGTTCCGCAGCCGGTACCGGCAGAAATTCTCCGGCAATCCCAATCAGCACCCGTTGTATGCCGATCTCAGCAACGGTATCACGCCCAACGGTATCGAGTACTATCTGCCGCTGTTTTTCGAACACACCGCCTGCCTGTTCGACTATCTGCCGCAGGCGACACTGGTCGTCAATTGCGAGGACTGGGAAGCCAGCGCGGAAACCTTTCTAGAGCAAGTCGAAAAACGCTACGCACAGCGCTGCCACGATCCACAGCGCCCGATCCTTGCTCCGCACGAACTGTACCTGCAAAAGACCGAACTGCAACAGTACATGACCCGGTTCCCGCGGGTCAGGCTGCAACGCACCAAGCACAGCGGCCGCGAGCACGAAGGAATCGACTTCCAGATGCTTGCTCCGCCGGTCGTCAACATCCAGGCGCAGGCACAAGAACCGCTGCGGGAACTGGAAAACTACCTTGCCTCCCACCATGGCCGCGTGTTGTTCGTCACCGAATCGAGCGGCCGCCGTGAACACCTTCTCGAGCTGCTGCGGCCGCGTGGCATTCGGCCCACGCCATGTGCTTCGTGGAATGAGTTTATCCATTCCGGGCAGCGACTGGGGATTACCACCGCACCGATCGAACACGGCCTGTCTCACCAGCCCAGCGGGCTGTCGGTCATCACCGAACCACAGCTGTTCGGCGAGAAGGCACACCGCAACCTGCAGCGGCGCAGAAAGACGAGCAGCGCGGAAAATGTCATTCACAACCTGACCGACCTGTCGGTCGGTGCCCCGGTGGTACACCTAGAACATGGCATCGGCCGCTACCAGGGATTGGTCATGCTCGAAGTCAACGGGCAGTCTGCGGAGTTCCTGGCACTGGAATACGCCGATGGTGACAAACTGTATGTCCCGGTCTCGTCATTGCACCTGGTTTCACGCTATACAGGCGCCAGCAGTGAGAAGGCGCCGCTGCACAAACTCGGCGCCGAGCAGTGGCGCCGTATCAAACGCCGTGCCGGCAAACGGGTCAAGGATGTCGCGGCGCAGCTGCTCGATGTCTATGCCCGGCGCGCGGCACAAAAAGGCTACGCCTACCAGATCGACGAACAAGAATACCTGGCCTTTGCTTCCTCGTTTCCATTCGAAGAGACACCGGACCAGGCTGAAGCGATCGACGCTGTCTTGCGGGACATGGCTTCCGACCAGCCCATGGACCGGGTGATCTGCGGTGACGTGGGCTTCGGCAAAACCGAGGTGGCGATGCGCGCTACGTTTGTGGCGGTACAAAACCATCGCCAGGTCGCCATCCTGGCACCGACGACACTGCTGGCACAACAACACTACAACAACTTTTGCGACCGCTTCGCCGACTGGCCGTTCAAGATTGCACTGCTGTCACGCTTCCGGTCGAAAAAAGAAGTCGGCGAGACACTGCAAGAACTGACCGCTGGCAAAATCGATATTGTCATCGGTACGCACAAGCTGCTGCAGAAAGATGTCGACTACCATAATCTCGGTCTGCTGGTCCTGGACGAGGAGCACCGCTTCGGGGTACAGCAGAAGGAAAAACTGAAG
>JALUUZ010000488.1 GCA_027021095.1 Gammaproteobacteria bacterium | reverse complement strand
GAAGCCTGGCACTGGATAAGGTCGAACTGTTGAACGGTGATCAGATCAGTGGTGAAATACTGGAAAAAACTGCAACCAAGCTGGTGATCAAGACCTCCTATGGCGGCAAGGTCTCTATCTCATGGAACAGTATCAAAACACTGCAGCTCGATAAAAAAGTACATATCTCCACCACTGACCGGAAACAATACTTTGCGCCGGTAAAGATCAGCCCTGATGGCAGCATGCAGATCCAGCTGGAAAACGGCAAGGTCGTCAATTCTACGATCGGCTCATTACAGACCCTGACCCTTAAACCGCCCCGGGAAACCGAAAAAAAAGCCAAGCGCAGCGGCTATATCAAGTTGTCGGCCAACGCATCGCGCGGGAATTCCGAGACCGAACGCGTAAACCTGGACACCGAATGGATTCTGCGCAGTGACACGACCCGCTGGACCCTGGGTGCCATCGTCAACCGTGCCAAAAAAAACGACACCACGACCCTCGCGAAGAACAAGGCCTCGGTAAAGTATGACCGCTACCTGAGCAAAAAGCAGTACTGGCAGACCAATCTCGAATACTTCGACGATGAAATCGCCGGGCTGGAGCCGCGTATTTCCGCCGGACTGGGCACCGGTTACGACATCTGGTCTTCGAAGAAGCGTAACATGTCACTCGAAGGCGGGTTGAACCAGGTCGTCGAGAAATACAAGAACAGGGCCGACAGGGATTATGCCGCATTCCGCTGGAGCCTGCGCTTCGACCACCTGGTTTTCAACACCAAGGCCAAGTTCTTTCACAAGCAGACTGCGCTGGTGGATGTCAAGCAGACGGACAAACACAGCCTGAGCAGCCAGACGGGTATCAGTATTCCATTCGCCAAGAAATTCGAGACCTCCACCCAGGTCAACGTCGACTACAACAACAGTCCGGAAATCGGCAAGCAGAAGACCGACCTGATTTATATGTTCAGCATCGGCTATAAGTGGTAACCGCAGGCACAAAAATCAGGAGACAGCGTTCCCGCCGCCTCCTGCAAGATCGAGGAGGAATACAGAAGTTATTTCTTTTCGATACTGATTGTCCGGCCCTGGCTTTTTATCGTTGCCAGCTTCGGCACGGTGATGGTCAACACGCCGTTCTTAAAGCTGGCTGACAGCTTGTCTTTGTCTGCGTTGTGCGGCAGGGTCAGCACGCGCTGAAAACTGCCGTATGCTCTCTCAACGCGGTGGTAATCCTTGTCCTTGGTTTCCTGCTCATGTTTCTTCTCGCCTTTGACTACCAGGCAGTCGTCTTCCAGTGTCAGTTCGATGTCTTTTTCCTCGACGCCCGGCACTTCGACCGAAATGGTATATTCCTTGTCAGACTCGGCGATATCCAGGCTGGGCCTGATCATGACTCCACCCACGCCACGGCCTTCTGACCACAGCGGAGAACCACCAAAGAAACTGTCGAACATCCTGTCGAGCTCGCTGTGCAGCCGACTGACAGGATATGCCCTGGTTTCCTCTTCCTTGCGAAACCAGTTCCACGGAGAAAGTTTTTTCATGTTCATGACGACACCTCCTCTCATTAATAAATCAACCTACT
>JALUUZ010000487.1 GCA_027021095.1 Gammaproteobacteria bacterium | reverse complement strand
TTGAAACAGCGCAAAGCGTCAAACCCGGTGCAGTCATCAAGATCAAGGTACCGTCCGATAAGCCCACGAGTATTTTTCGGGCGTATATAAAGATCAACCGTGTCAATGCAACCGCCGACGGCAGTGGCTACCAGGTGGCCGGTGAGGTCATCGAGAAAATCGGGCAATAGTTTGAACGCGCACGGCGACAGCATTGACACGCTTCTTGACACCCTGGCCACACGCTTGTTGGCACAAAACCGGACCATGGCGACCGCGGAGTCGTGCACCGGCGGACTGGTGGCGTCGTGGATCACCGCACGGCCCGGCAGTTCGCACTGGTTCGAGTGTGGCTTCGTGACTTATTCCAATGCGTCGAAACAGCAGTTGCTGAAGGTCCGGCCGCAGACGCTGGCCGATTATGGTGCAGTCAGCGAACAGACGGTCAGGGAGATGGCCGAAGGCGCCTTGCAGCAGTCGGCCGCCGTTGCCAGCCTGGCGATCAGCGGTATCGCCGGTCCCGGGGGGGGGACGGCAGACAAGCCGGTCGGTACAGTGTGTTTCGGCTGGGCGCTGTGCGTTCCCGGCGAGCCGGCCGAAAGCCGGATTGAGACCTGGGCCGAGACCCGGCATTTCAGCGGTGACCGGCAGGCGGTGCGGCAGCAGGCGGCACGACGGGCACTGGCGCAACTGGCCGAAATTGTGTAGTTTGTCATGGATCAACCAAGTCCCGGAAGGAGACACCGTGCCTGAAGACCTGCCCAAAGCTGTCATGATCCTGCTGTGGTTGCTGATTGGCACCATCAGTGTCGGCGCCTTGTTGATGTATTCCAGCTACCTGCTGACGCTGGCATTCATCGTGTGTTACTACGGCGTGCCGGTAGTGGCCTACCACTACTGGAAAAAATAATGCCCGGTAAAACTGTCTAATCGCTGCGCAGCTCTTTCAGCCTGCCCACTTATCCGGCAATTCCTGAAATTTGTATTCAGACATATTCTAAATTTGTGCGATAATAGTTGTGGGCAAACCATATTCTATACCTAAATCTCTAACTAATCGTATTCACAGATTCGAGGTAATACTATGGATGAGCAAAAGAAAAAAGCGCTGAGTGCAGCACTGAGCCAGATTGAAAAACAGTTTGGCAAAGGCTCGGTCATGCGTATGGGTGATACAGCAGCACCCAACATCGAGGCAATTTCCACCGGTTCGCTGTCGCTGGATATTGCCCTGGGTATCGGTGGTTTGCCACGTGGGCGGGTAGTGGAAATCTACGGGCCGGAATCCTCCGGCAAGACCACGCTGACACTGCAGGTGATCGCACAGTGTCAGAACATGGGCGGCACCGCGGCGTTTGTCGACGCCGAACATGCGCTGGACCCGTCCTATGCCGAAAAACTTGGTGTCAATGTCGATGACCTGCTGGTCTCACAGCCGGATACCGGTGAGCAGGCACTGGAGATTACCGATATGCTGGTGCGTTCCGGCGCGGTCGATGTCGTGGTCGTCGATTCGGTCGCGGCGCTGACGCCGAAAGCCGAAATCGAAGGCGACATGGGTGATTCGCACATGGGACTGCAGGCACGGTTG
>JALUUZ010000486.1 GCA_027021095.1 Gammaproteobacteria bacterium | reverse complement strand
AAACCACGATCGCCTGTCGCGCCCCCTGATCCAGCCAGCGTGCGGGGCACTGACTCGCACGGGTCATACCGACCTTCAGTCCGGACGTATTGGCCAGATAGACATAGTGAGGCTGAAAACAGTGCTGTTGTGCCCAGTCGGGTTCACGGCAGGTCCCCTCATCATAGTGACACCGCTCAGGACGCACCATGCACAGATCACACCGCGCCAGCTTGCTGGCACAGGGGAAGCAGTAGCCTTGTTGATAACTCTTTTTCGTTCTGCGGCCGCAGTGGATACAGTGAATCACACCCTGAAAATGCAGATGAACGTCTTCACCGAGCCGCTCATTCAAAGACACCTCCTGCTCACCCACAGGCAGAAAATAACGCAGCCTGTCATCGGCACAGATGCGCATTTTTCGTAAAATCCCGGCGCAGCCCCCGCTGTTGTCATGCTCGTGAGACGTCTGCCGGTGCGATGCCGACTCGAGTGTTTTTCTCATTTATGCTGTCCATCCAGGCAGGTACCGCCGTACGGCGGAAACGGCCGGCAGCACAACCGGTGAAGCTGCCGGTCTCATCATTTCCAGCAGCCCGACAACTCTACGCGGACTCCGCAAGGCTCTTGGTGACGATTTCATACACATCATTGGACAACGGGGTGGTCCCGGCAATGGTCATCAGGCATTGTTTCATTGCCTCCCGCCTCACCGGCTCATAGCGCCGCCAGAGCGTAAAGGCGCTGACCAGGCGCGCCGCAACCTGCGGGTTCAATGGATCGATCGTCAACACCTGTTCGGTAAGAAAGCGATAACCGGCTCCACCGGGATCGTGAAACCGGACAGGATTGTTGTGGCAGAACGCACCCACCAGCGCCCGCACCGCATTCGGGTTGCGCACCTGGAAGGCGGGATGGGAGACCAGGGATCTGACCCGGTCGAGGGTATCCGGCAGACGCGACGTCGCCTGAACACTGAACCACTTGTCCACCACCAGTTTCTCTTCCTGCCACTGTTCAAAAAACTGTTTCAGGGCCGGCTCGCGCTGCGGACAGTCGGTATTGGCCAGACAGGTCAACGCCGCCATGACATCCGTCATATTGTCCGCGGAAACGAACTGCCGCCAGGCCAGTTCCTGTGCCGCTGCATCGTTGTTTTCGATAATGAGCCCCAGACAGACGTTTTTCAATGCACGCCGGCCGATGGCATGCGGCTCGATCGAGTACGGGCCGGTGGTCTGGTTCGAGCGGTAAACATGGCAAAGTTCGTCATGCAGCACTTCGCCAAGACAGCGACGTACCATCACGACAACGTCGTGAATTGCTGCGGGATCGATCTGCGCCATTTCTTCCGCGATGTAGGTCTCGCTGGGCAACGCCAACACCACCGCCTTGTACGCCGGCTCGATCGACGGATCGGTCAATACCTTCCGATAGGCATCGATATAGGCCGGTGCCACGGCCGACGCTTCGCCGCGCTGACGGCGTTCGATCATCGCCAGCATCATCTTCAGTGCATAGTTCTGCCCCGCCTCCCAGCGATTGAATGGATCGCTGTCATGAGCCATCAGAAATGCCAGTTCTTCGTCGCT
>JALUUZ010000485.1 GCA_027021095.1 Gammaproteobacteria bacterium | reverse complement strand
CACTTGGCGGCTGTCACGTTCTTTATCGACCACATCCGTGGCGCGGTGGCTTGGGTGAAGGCGAAGAGGACTTCTTTGCCCACTCGTGGAATGGGGTAAGCATGGACCCCCACATGGAGGAGTACTACAAAGCCGAGGTCGCCAATCCAACGGGGCGTGTGTGCATGATCGATTATGCGGTATCTAATATGTTGCTGACGCTGGTTGATGCGGTCATCTCGCCCCTGTCCACCATGCTGGTCGAAGCGATGACGCTGGGTAAGCCGATACTTGTGTTCTTTCCGCAAGAGTACCACGACATGGAATTGAGTACCGACGAGGTTCATTTTGCGGACCTGATCGCTGTTCCGGACGTGAACGTATCGCTCAACTCCGGCGAGTTCACCGCCGCCGTTGAGCGCCTGAAGGGACAGATCGGGGATTCCAGTTTGTCGGAGCGGTTGCGTGAAAGCTCACGTTTCTTTCATGTTCTCGATGGGCCGACCTATGCCGAGCGGCTGGACGCGCTCGTCGCGTCCGTGTACGCTGAAAAGCGCAATAGAGTGCAGGCATGACCTCGGTACGCGTAGTCGCTCGCCTCGACGTCAAGGGTGCCAATCTGATAAAGGGCATCCAACTCGAGGGCCTGCGGGTAGTCGGCGATCCGAACGAGTACGCGCGATCGTACTATGCACAAGGTGCAGACGAACTTCTTTATATTGACGCGGTGGCTAGTCTGTATGGACGCAACAACCTGCTCGAAATCGTAAAACGAACGACCGATGAAATATTCATCCCGGTAACCGTGGGCGGAGGCGTGCGAAGTATCGACGACGTGCGCCAGCTGCTGCGCGCCGGTGCCGACAAGGTCGCGATAAATACTGCGGCTATCGCTCGACCGGAACTGATCACGGAGGCTGCGCGTGCCTTTGGTTCTCAATGTGTCGTCATTTCGATCGTAGCTAAACGCAGGACAGGGGGTGGTTGGGAAGCCTATACCGAAGGTGGGAGGGAGCGTACTGGGCTGGATGCGGTGGAATGGGCTTGTCGCGCTGTTGATCTTGGTGCAGGTGAAGTGCTGATTACGTCGGTTGACCAGGAAGGTGGACGCCAGGGCTACGACATTGAGTTAACGGCGGCCACCTCAAACCGGTGTGCCGTTCCGGTCATCGCATCCGGTGGGGCAGGGGCTGTGGATCATCTGCGCAGCGTGGTGCGAGACGGCGGCGCCAATGCCGTTGCCGTCGCCTCGATCCTCCACTTCAAGCAGGCTTCGGTCAGTGACCTGAAACGCGGCTTGTCGGAAGCCGGAATCCTGGTTCGGCCTGCTTGAGTCACTCTATTGCTTCGGTTACCTTCGGGTGCTCCTTAAGTACTACGCAATGCTATGAACGCCTCTGTATCGATTGTCGATTATGACTGCGGCAACCTACGAAGCCTGCATAGGGCTGTGGCGGCTGTCGGCGCGACCAGCGTGCAAATGGTATCGAGCAGCCACGGGCTCGAAGATGCCGAACGCCTGATTCTGCCCGGGGTTGGCGCCTTTGGTCACGCGGCAGAGGCGCTTGAGCAGAGAGGATTGTTCCAGTCCATTATCGATTATGCAGCAAGCGGCCGACCGCTCCTCGGAATCTGTCTTGGTATGCAGTTGCTGTTCGACGAAAGCGATGAAATGGGCAGGCATCCGGGATTGGGCCTGATTCCCGGCAGGGTTGTGATGCTCGATGCGCAGCAAGCCAGTCAACACGGCGACAAGGTGCCCAATATGGGGTGGCTGCCAATCAGGCCGCCGTCGCCGGAGGTGACGTGGGAGGGTACCATCCTGTCGCCATTATGCGTGGGCGAGTACGCATATTTTGTTCACTCTTATGCTGCGTGTCCGGTCGATTCTAATCATGTCACGGCGGTTGCGGATCACGGAGGGCAGCCATTCTGCGCTGTTGCAAGCTGTGGCAATGTAATCGGTTGTCAGTTTCATCCAGAGAAGAGCGCCGTGGCAGGACTGAATATCTTACGGCGATTCCTAGCCATGACAGAGGCTAAAAAGGGTTAGAATATGTCTGATGCAACTCCACATGCGGTGAAATGGGGGCTTCCCAAAAACGTCGAATTTTGCACGCGTTGTGTAATTTCCAACCAACGCCCTTCGACCGTGGTAGAACACGAGCATAATAGGAAATCGATCAAACCCACCATCGGTTTTGTGAGCGGGGAATGTGCGGCGTGTCGGTACCATGATTACAAGTACAACCAAATCGATTGGGATCAGCGTGACGCCGAGCTGCGCGAGCTGTGTGATCGTTTTCGCAGCAAGGATGGGTCGTATGATGTAGTGGTGCCCGGGAGCGGCGGTAAGGACAGCGTGTATGTCGCCCACATTCTCAAGCACAAGTATGGCATGAATCCATTGACGGTTACGTGGGCGCCGCACAAGTATACAGATATCGGTTGGAGAAACTTCCAGTCATGGATTCACTCAGGATTTGACAACATCCTAATCACGCCCAACGGCAAAGTTCATCGGACATTGACTAGGCTCGCGTTTGAAAATCTGCTGCACCCCTTTCAGCCGTTTATGATGGGGCAGAAACTTGTGGCGCCCCGGATTGCCCTTGAGAAGGGAATCAAGCTAGTGATGTACGGTGAAAGCCAGGCCGAGGGTGGCTCCGGTCTGGACTGGGACGATCCTCGCATGCCAAATAGCTTTTTTGCCCGCCCCCGCGGTGCGCTGCTTAATATCGAACTGGGGGGTATGAAACTAGATGATCTCAAGCAGCTTGGAATTCCAAAATCGGAACTTGCTCCCTATATTCCCCTGGGCATCGAGGATGTCGAGCGTGCGGGAGTCGAGGTGCATTTCATGAGCTACTATCGCCTGTGGCGCCCGCAGGACAATTTCTATTATGCTGCCGAGCACTGTGGTTTTGTGCCGAACCCAGAGCGTAGCGAAGGCACCTATTCTAAGTACGCAAGTCTTGATGACTGTATTGATGGATTTCATTACTTCACGACGTTTATAAAGTTTGGCATTGGGCGCGCAACCTATGATGCAGCGCAAGAAGTCCGCAATGGCCATATTGATCGCGACGAGGCCATATCGCTTGTACGCAAGTATGACGGTGAGTTTCCGAAGAAGTATTTCCAGGAGTTTCTTGAGTATGTGGGAATTACGAAGGAGCGATTCTGGGAATTGATTGATAGTGGTCGAAGTGCCCACCTATGGGAACGTACGGAGACCGGCTGGCGTCTAAAGCATCAGGTTAAGTAATGCGTCGCAAGATTTGCATCGTCTTAACGACCCGCGGCAACTACGCGAAGATGAAATCCACGATGCGCGCCATCGAGGATGATCCCAAACTAGAACTCCAGACGGTTGTGGGTGGAGGTATTCTACTGGGGCGGTATGGTGACTATAGCAAATATATTAAACGTGACGGGTTCGCCATAGCGGAGCATGTGCCGTTCCTGATGGCGGGCGACTCGCTTGAGTCTATGGCTATGTCGGCGGGTATGGCTACGTTTGAGCTGAGTCGAACGTTCGCGCGTTTGCGCCCGGATATTGTCATAGTGATTGCAGATCGTTACGAGGCACTTTCCGTGGCGCATGCTGCGATGTGTATGAACATTGCTATCGCGCACCTCGAAGGAGGCGAGATTTCAGGCTCCATCGATGAGCGCATACGCCACGCGATTACCAAACTGGCCCAAGTGCATTTCCCGGCTAACCTTGAAGCTGCTGAACGCATCAGGCGAATGGGTGAGCCAGGGTGCATGGTGATTGCCACGGGCACCCCGAGTCTAGATCTACTTGCTGAAGTTGATTTGGATGATTTGTCTGCGTTGCAAGAGGTACTTGAACAGCGCGGCCAGGGTTGTCGCATTGATTTAAGTGAAAACTATCTCGTCGTATCCCAGCACCCGGTTGTCACAGAAAACGAGGCTGTAGAAAAACAGATCGCAAATACTCTGAGTGCTGTCCGTAGTATCGGAATGCCGATAGTATGGATTCTCCCCAATATGGATGCTGGCGAGAGATCCGCTGCTACTGTGTTGGCACAGCAGGGCGCCGATCTGCACGTCCGTGTGGTATCTAGCCTGCCTATGGAGCACTACGCAAGGTTGCTGAAGCATTCTTGTTGCTTGGTGGGAAATTCATCCAGCGGTATACGCGAATGTGAATACCTCGGTGTCCCCGTAGTCAATATTGGATCGCGCCAGAACGGCCGACAGCGGGGTCGCAATGTCATTGATGTGGACCATGATGTCGATGCAATTATTTGGGCTATCAAATCCCAACTTGATCATGGTTACTACGAAAGCGATCACCTTTATGGTGATGGCACGGCTGGGAAGCGTATCGCTGAAGCTTTGGCAAGCATTTCAATTGGCCTTGATAAGCGGATGACCTACTAATGACGGTATTGGCTGTCATTCCTGCTCGCGGTGGCTCAAAGGGCGTGCCGCGCAAGAACCTCCGGATGGTCGCAAATCGGTCCCTCCTACAACGCGCGATTAGAAGCGCAAGCTCTTCCAGAATAGATCACATCCTGGTCAGCACCGATGATGAAGAGATTCGGCAAGCTGCCTTGGATGCTGGAGCTGAAGTGCCGTTTCTTCGTTCGCCGAAGCTCTCGGGCGACCTTACCACGAGTGTTGATTCGGTTGCGAATGCGGTATCTACATATGAGAACTGGATCGGTAAATATGTATCGATCGTTGTGCTTTTGGAGCCAACCTCACCCTTCCGGACAGTTGCCCATGTTGATGCTGCTCTGGAGATGATGACAGCGGGCTGCTACCGTTCGGTCGTATCAGTATGCGCGCTTGAGCGAAAACCTGAAAATATCTTCATCAAGGCAGCTAGCTTGGAAAAGTATATTCGTGACCCTTCTGAGAGCTTTAGTCGGCGTCAGGACATGAAGCATCTATGCCGTATCAATAGCGCTATCTACGTAGTTGGGAGAAATGATTTCATGTTGGAGCGCCGCTTCATTCTTGAGCCGGTTGGCTGGATTGAGATGAGCAATGAAGAATCCATCAATATCGACTCTGAGCTTGACCTTGAGCTTGCGGAAATTGTTGCTCGTAGACTGGGATGATTCCCGCCTACGGTTAGGGGTGCGATATGGTCCTGTATGAGCGGCTTTTTAAAGTCACAAATAGGGGATCTGTAAATCCCCCGGCTTTAGCCGGCATATGAGCTGTTGCGAAGCAACACCGGTTCGCAGTTATATGCCGATTCACGCGGATTGCGCATTGGTTGCGGTTCGTGGTTTTTTTCAGTCGGCCGAATGGCCGACCAATCCGGCTTTCAGCCGTAACCCGAAACCACCGGCTTTAGCCGGTGGAGTATTCATACTCACAAGGATTGCCTTATTTGACCGACCTACACAGCCCCCTTGGCAACGCTGCATTGATGATAATAACATCAACTGCTTGCTCCAGCAGTATTTACCCAAGGGCATCGATTTTCCCGGATTTAGACAGATCAACCTTGACGCCGCCGTTGCTTGGCAACTCAATACGTGCCTTCGAAAAAACTTCGGTTGAGGATGCTATACCATATTGCTCATGCCAGGCTATTTCAACTTCTTTCAGCAGCATCACAAACTTGCTGTATTTTGAACCTGAAACTACCCGCCTAATGTCGATAGAATTGGATGCCGAAAAACAAGAGAGGATCAGAGGTGAGCACACAATCGCTAAGTGATTCCGTAGTTGCTGTTACTGGTGGCGCTGGCCTCATAGGATCTTTCCTCGTTGAGGAACTGGTTGCTGCTGGTGCCCAGGTGGTGGTGGTTGACGACTTTTCCAAGGGCCTGCGTGCCAACCTGGCTGCCGTTGCTGATCGCATTGAACTGCGTGAGGGTGACCTTGAGGTACCGGGATTTGCCACAGAGGCGCTGGTCGGCTGTGATACCGTGTTTCACCTTGCTAGCCGTGCCTTTGGTGTCGGCTACTCATCGGCACATCATCTAGATATGATGGAGCACAATGAACGCATCACAAACAACTTCTTCGTGGCGCTGCGTCATACTCGCCCAAGCCGGGTTCAGGTAGTATCGTCATCCTGCGTCTACCCTGATGATGGTCCCGATACCGTGCCCGAGTTGCCTTTATTCACTGGCGAACCAGAGCGGGCCAACTGGGGCTACGGGTGGGCCAAGCGCTTCCTTGAGCAGAAGGCGAACATCTTCCAGGCGCAGACTGGAATTCCTGTGTCGATTGTCCGGCCATTCAACGTCTACGGAGAGCGCTATCACTGGATGGGGAATGCCAGCCAAGCCATTCCGATGTTAGTGAAGAAGGTGCTCGACGGGGAAAATCCTGTAGTCATCTGGGGCAGCGGCTATCAGCG
>JALUUZ010000484.1 GCA_027021095.1 Gammaproteobacteria bacterium | reverse complement strand
GGCGCCGGACTCAAGGCGGCATCGGCCTGGACGAGGGAAAACCTGGCCTGGTTGTTGCTGCTTTCGTGCCTTGTGCTGTTTACCACTAAAACCAAGTTCAATCTGCCGGTTGCGATCATGACATTGGCCGGCCTGTTCGTGCTGATCAGGCATTTCCGCGAAGTCGTCGGCCACCCCGGTCTGCGCTGGTTTATGTTGCTGTTCGCCAGCATCGTGGTGCCGATGCTGTTTTCGCTGGTCGATGCCGTCAACCCCGGGCGTGCCGCGGCGTCCACGGCAAAGTACCTGGTCTTCCCACTGATCCTGGTCTACGTGCTGCATGCAGTCGGTACCGGTGACAGTGAGAAGTTCAGGCACCGGCTGTTTTTGGGTTTCGGAATCATCGTCAGCGCCTGGGTGCTGGATGGTTTGCTGCAGTACCTGGTGGGTTATGACCTGCTGGGGTACCCGTATGAGGGTGGCCGGGTGCGCGGTGTGTTTCACCCGAAGCATCGGCTGGGAACGGTAAGCGCGGCACTGTCGCCCGTGTTTTTCGATTTCGTCCGCCGCTACGGCCGGCGTTACAAGGCGGTATGGTTGCTGGCACCGGCGATCGTGACGGTCGTCGTCCTGGCTGCGAGCCGGACCGCATGGATGATGTTACTGGTTTCGATTTTTCTTTATGCCGTCTACCTGGCATTGCGCTTCGATACTCGCAAAGTAGTAAAGTGGACCGGTGTGTTTCTGCTGGTCGCGGCGGTGATCAGTGTCGCTGCCTACCAGGTACCGCACGTCAAACGCTATGTCGACACCACGGCGTTGATGTTTAAAGGTGACTTCAAAAGCATCGATCAGGCAACCGCTTTCCGCTTGTCATTGTGGCAGACAGCCTATCATATGATCCGCGGCAACCCGGTCAACGGTATCGGACCGAGGGGGTTTCGTTATGTGTACCGGGAGTATGCACCAAAAGGCAACATGTGGAAGTCGCAGACGCACCCGCACCAGATGACGCTGGAGATCCTGGTCGAGACGGGGGTGATCGGACTGCTTGGTTACCTGTTGTTCTGGGTGCTGCTGTTCAGGTTTTTGCTGCGCCTGCCCCGGGAACGTATCGAGGTGACGGTGCCCTGGGGCCTGGCTGCGATGGTCGCCGCCTTTCCGCTCAATGCACACATGGCTTTCTATGCCAATTACTGGTCGACGATTACCTGGTGGTTGCTGATCATCATGGTGGCGATGGCGAGTACTTACAAGCCGGCGGCCAAGTAAGCCCGTATTTCATCTTTGCCTGCTCAGTTTGGTATAGAGCCGCAGGTAGGCGTCGACGATTGCTTCTTTGCTGTAGTTGTCTTGCAGTACCTGGTTGGCGTTTCGTACCATCGCTTCGATGTCCTGCGGTGATGACTGCAGCAGTTCCTGGATCGCGGCGGCGAGTTGTTGAGGTGCATCGATGTCGACCAGTCGACCATTCCGGCGGTCGGTCAACAGTGCATCGGCACCGTCTGTGTGTGTCGAGATCACCGGGACCTGGTTGGCCCAGGCTTCGAGAATCACGTTACCGAGCGGCTCGTGCCTGGAAGGGCAGATAAACAGG
>JALUUZ010000483.1 GCA_027021095.1 Gammaproteobacteria bacterium | reverse complement strand
CTGCCCGGTATAGACGATGCTCGAGACTTTGAATGTCAAAAATTTCAGCAGGGTGTGCGGGGAGCGATCTACCAACCTGTGCCACAGCCGTTTCGAGATATGGAAGTTCATGTGGCCGCCATAACTGTGACCGAACGAATCGACATTGTTCGCCAGCAGCACGATCCGCTGGTCTTCTGGCAATTCCGCCGATGCAGCAGCAGCCGCCTTCCGCGTCGTGCGCAGGTTCGCATGAAACAACGCGACGAACTCGCGGGCAAGGTTCGTCTCCGGGGTACAGAGCTCGACATGGTGCGAATCGATGTAGGTACAGCCGCCGTTGGCCGTTGAATACTTGCGGCTGTGATCCAGTGGATCGTAACTGGAGTAATCAGGGCCTGTGGCCCATGGTTCCACGTACGAGCCGGGGTAGCCACCATAGTATCCGTATCCCGCTGCCGGCCTTACATCCCCCCGCCGCGCCGCGGCACTCCGTTCACCGTGGTCCGGCACTCCATCGGTATGCCTGAGCACCCTGCGTGAGGCGTCGGCCCCGGTGTCTGCTGTCTGCCCGTTACCGCTGTGGATCGCATTGTATAACTCCGTGTCAGAGCCGATCGTGATCGGCCGGGCAGTGCCGCGCTCGCTATTCATCATTGATCTCCTCCGGGCTGCCTACTGCAGATACGCCGACTTGGCTGATGTGCCGGTGACCGGCTCCACCGCGATCACATCGATGTCCGTCGGCAGATCGCCCAGGTAGTTATAGACATTCTGCCGGGTCAGTGTTCTGCGCAGCCGCTCGATTGCCGCCTGCACTGCGGGCTCGACGTCATGTACGTCGATACCCTGCCTCCCACCAAGCGCATCGCGGTTGAAGGCGTTCTGCCGTATCCTGGCAGCGATCTGTGCTATCAGCCTGCCGGACACCAGTTCACCGGCCTTGACCAGACGTGACTTGCCATCACGAAATTTCAACAGGGCAATCGCATTATCGGCATTGGGCGAATAAAGCCTGGTTATCATTCGGTTGATGATTTCGGCCCGCGTCTGCTCGGCACTGCGGCCTTCGGCTTCATAATACGGCAGCTCTTTACCGAGGTGCACCCCGGCGATCTCGGCCGCCGTTTTACGCCGCGGCCTTGGAAATTCAATTTCCATTGCAAAGCGCTCACGCATCGCGCTGTCGAGTGCATCGGCCTGGTTCGTCGCCGCAATGAAAATCACATTCGGATGCAGATTACTGATTTCTGCCAACAGGGTGTTGGTATGGCGGTCATGGTGATGATTGCCGTGCAGACCGCGCACACGATAGACGTCGACCTCATCGATAAACAGCACGCAATAACTTCCCTGTGATGCTGCATAGTCGTTACACTGCTTGAATGCATTGCGCAGGTTGGCCGAAGTCACACCGACATAGGGACTTGCCAACTCCTCGCCGCGGATGACTTTAAGCAGTACCTGCTTGCCGACTTGCTGTTCCAGATGCGCCGCCAGCGCTTGGGCAAACGTGGTCTTGCCTGTTCCCGGTGGACCCAGCAACAACAGCTTGTTGTGGCGTCCATCCACCTCGTAGCGCCTGGCGATCTCTGCTTTG
>JALUUZ010000482.1 GCA_027021095.1 Gammaproteobacteria bacterium | reverse complement strand
GCCGATGTCCGCCAGCCGGGATTCCATGCCACTTTCAAGCTGCAGCAGGTCAAACATGCTTGGTGAGCTGGATGGAGCCAGGCCGACGCCGGTGCACTGCGCGCCGAGCTGCTGCAGCCAGAGACTGAGCCAGCTGCCCTTGAACCCGGTATGACCGGTCACTAGTACTCTTTTACCATGCCAGAATGCCGGGTCGAGTGTCATTTTGACTGCCCCCACAGCTTCCACGGTGCGCGGTTTTCATTCCATAATTTTTCCAGGTACATTTTATCACGCAATGTATCCATGGGCTGCCAGAATCCCCGGTGCAGGTAGGTGGCGAGCTGCTTGTCACGTGCCAGGTTTTCCATGGGTTCACGTTCCCATACCGTTGCATCGTTGTCGATGTAATCCAGGGTGCGTTTCGACAGCACGAAGAATCCACCGTTGATCCAGGCACCGTCGCCTGCGACTTTTTCCTCGAAACGTTCGACACGGTTTCTGTCTGCGCTCAACTTCAATGCGCCGAATCTGCCTGGAGGCTGCACCGCGGTGACGGTCGCCAGCAGTTTGTGCTGGCGGTGGAACTCGATCAGCCTGGTGATATCGACATCACTGACGCCGTCGCCATAGGTAAAGCAGAATTCATCGTCCAGGTGTTCACTGGCCCGCTTCAAGCGGCCTCCAGTCATCGTTTCTTCCCCTGTGTCCAGAAGCGTCACGCGCCAGGGTTCGCCGTTGGCCTGGTGGATACTGATGTCATTGTTGGCGATATCGATCGTGACATCGGACGAATACAGGAAATAATTGGCAAAGTACTGTTTGATCATAAAGCTCTTATAACCACAGCAAATCACGAAATCGTACAGTTTGTGTGCCGAATAGATCTTCATGATATGCCACAGCATCGGCATACCGCCGATCTCCACCATAGGCTTTGGCTTGGAGACTGTTTCTTCGCTGAGCCGGGTACCGAGTCCACCAGCCAATATTACAACTTTCATCGTTACTACCTCGTCACAGTCGTGGTGTGTGCCGGTTTGCTCGTTTAATCCAGGGCACGTTCGACGGCGGTACCTTGTTTTCCAAGCAGGTTGGCGGCCAGCCGGAACAAGTATTTCAGCAGCCGTTTCGGCAACAGCATCGCACTGCAAAAGATCAGCAGAAAGCGCGGGTGTATCATTCTTACGGGACGGTTTCTGATGATGTCTGTGCCAAGTGCAAAAGCCTTGCGGTGCCCTGTTTTGATGCGCGCCGGGATAATCATGTTTTCCGTGTACTTCAGCCAGCGGGCTGCGCTTGGCCGATACAGATGCCGGTAGTCTTCACCAAGGAAGTCGAACAGGGCATCGATAAAAGCCATTTTTCTACTGAGCAGGTCCGTCTGGCTGTACAGCAGTTGGTTCCCGGTGCTGGATTCGACTATGCGATAGGCGCCCAGCTGCTTGTCCGAATAGACGACATCCGCTTCGGACAGTAAGCGGGCGATCAGCAGCATGTCCGAGTTTACAAACCGCGCATCGAAACCGCCGTGTTTCTGCAGCAGCATGCGCCTGAACAGGGCTGTGTTGAGGCTGACCGGATAGGTTCTGACCAACATCATTC
>JALUUZ010000481.1 GCA_027021095.1 Gammaproteobacteria bacterium | reverse complement strand
AATATAATTTCCCGTCTGGTCCAAAAACTGGTCCGGCACCCAGTCGAGCGGTGCGCCGATATGCGGACAACTGTTGACATAGGCGTAGAGCCGCCCCTGCCTGTCGACCAGCAGCAGCTCCAGCACAGCCCCGGTATCGAGATCGACCGAGAAGCCTTTGGCCTGGTTCAGTCCTATCTGTTCGCGTTTACACAGCAGCATCGGTAAATTCCAGGCCAAAGGTACTGCATTTTTTTGCAGCCAGGCTGCAGGCCCTGCCCAACACATCCTTCAGGCCCAGCCGGCGCACAAACCCATCGATTGCGGCAGCATTGAACACGTCCCCAGCCGCCAGGGTATCGACGGCCTGCTGCGGAGCGACCGCTGGCTCAAAGACTGTAATGCCTGTCCTATCCACACCGTACGCCCCCTGTGCACCCCAGGCACAAAGCATCATGCGTGTATCCCCCTTCGCCTGCAGCCTCTGCTCCTGCAAAAACCTGTCTCCGTCAACGTAGCCAAGTGACTCTGCATAGGCCCTGGAGAACAACACCAGGTCTGCCCTGACCGCCAGGTCTGCCAGCCCCAGGCGCGGCTTTTCAATTTCAATGGAAACACTAGGCCGCTGGTTGCAGCGAAAAGTCCGCTGCAACATCTTCTCCAACTGCGGCACGGCCCTGCCTTCGAAGTGGAGATGATCGAACTGCGATAAATCGATACGCTGGAACTGCTGGAAACTGTATTCCGGCAGGTCGCGAAAATGCACGATAGTCCGGGTCGCTTTTTTCCGGTTCAGCGTCACACAGGAAACCGGGGTGGACCCGGCATCGACTTCCTGGATATAACGCAGGTCGACACCATGCCTGGCCAGGTCCTGGCGTATGATACGACTGTAATGATCCGTAGCGAGGCTGCCTGCCCAGCTGCACTCGTGGCCGAGACGTGACAAGACAACCAGGCTGTTGGCGGTGTTCCCGCCACGTGAAACAGACTGCGCCAATGCCCGGTACTCCTGGTCTTCTTCGGGATAGGTCTCCAGCACATTGATAATATCGACTGTCGCGTTTCCAACGCCGAGAATCCTGACTCCCATCTCACCGCCCTCCTGCACGGAAAAACGCTTGCAGACCACAGGCTTCGTTCAGGCGAGGGTTCGTCACTATCACGATCTGTCAACGCGATTTCATGCGCGCTAGCCTGCTGGGACCAATGACGGTGGCCTACATTTCGCGAACGATTCTGAAACCGATCTGGCTGGCCTTGGTATCGGGTGGCATATGCTCACGGGCAAAGGAACGGATCCCGTCTGTCGTGCTCTTGTAGGAGCCCCCGCGCACTACCCGGGTGCTGCATCCGCCGGAGATCCACGCTGCGCCGTTACGCGGTGCACCGCGGTAACTCTTGTGATAACAATCCTGTGTCCACTCCATGACATTGCCATTCATGTCATACAAACCCAGCGGATTGGGTTTGAAGCTCCCGACCGGGGCTGTCTGCAGGCTGTCCCAACGGCTGGCGCAGTCGAAACAGTTCGCCCTGTTCTTACCCACAGAATTTCCCCAGGGATACTGGGTGTAGGTTCCCGCCCTGGCCGCGTATTCCCATTCCGCCTCGGTCGGCAGGCGGTAAACCCGGCCGGTCTTGGAAGAGAGCCACTTGGTATAGGCCACGGCGTCTTTCCAGCTGACGTTGATTACCGGGCGCCGGCCCATCCCCCAGTCCTTGTGATCCGGCATCTCCCTGCCAGTTGCACGGGCAAATTTCTTATAGTCTTCGAAAGTCACTTCATGCTTGGAGATAGAAAAACGCCTGAGTTTGACAGTGTGCCGCGGTGTCTCGTTGGTATCGAGCGCCCCCTTTCCACTTCCCATCTTGAAACTGCCCTTTGGAACCACGACCATCGCCGGACCAAAGGTACCGTCACCCAGTGCGTCACGAAAGGTCCTGCCAGGCACCATTTTCACGGCCTTTTCTTCCTTGGGCTTTTGCTTGGGTTTTTCCTTTGCCGTAACCGGTTTCCTGGCCTTTGCCACATCGGCGGAAGCTTTTGGTTTCTTCGCCGGCAGCTTCACAGCCCTTGGCCTGGACGCGAACGGATCGGTACTGCCTGCGGGTTTGACAGAGCCCTTTTTCTTGCCTGCCTGCTGCTGTTCGCGTTTGATCTTCGGATAAACGTCAAAGTACCAATAGGCGCCGGCTGCCGCGATCGCAAGCACGATCAAGGTAATCACCAGCCTGCCAATATTGAACGAGTCTTCCTCGTCATCGACATCCTCGCCAAACACGTTACGCGCGGAAAAAGCGCTGTTTTCGAACGCACTGTCCCGCATCCGGCTGTGGCGTATCGAGCTGTCCTGGAATGCGCTGCCCGGCCCGGACTCTGCAGCACTGAAAATACGGTCAGCCGGGGTGGTACTGCGCTTGGCCGCGACACCAGGCACCTTGAATTTGCCGCTCTGCTGCATCGGTGGCTGATTGGGTGCCGGGATCTCATTGATGTTCAACGGCGCATTGCGGTCTGGGGGCAGGTCCAGCGGCATGACATTGGCGCCGGGCGCCTGCGGCGGGCGCTGCTGGGCCGGCATGGAAGCTGCCGCCGGCTTTTGCTGCGCATTGGCCATCGACTGATTCTGCAACTGCTGGTGCAAGCGTTCTATCTCCATACGCAGCTTGCGATTGTCCTCGCGCGCTTTCTGCACCATGTTCTCATACTCGTACTGGTAATGCTTCAGCTGGTCCTTGGTCTCCTGTTTGATATCCGCCAGCTTGGCCTTCATGTCTGCGAGCTGGCTCGTTGCTTCTTCTGCGATCTTGAGTTCCGAGCTCATCTGTACGAGTTTCTTCTCGCTCTGCTTCAATGCCTTTTGCGCACTGCGCAGTTCACTGTCAGCCTCCCGGGCCTTGGTGCGGTATTGTTCGAGTTCCTCTTTGACCTTTTCAAGCTCCTTCTCACTGCGCGAAGCCACCTTACTGAGTTCCTTGATCTTCTTCGCATGCTCCTGTGCCGTCGATCCCTCCGCCTTGACCGTCTTCTGCAACCGGATTGCATCACGCTCAAACTGGTTCTTGGCACGCTCGAGATCGCGGTATTTTTTCTTGACCTCCTCAAGCTCCTTGTTGACAGAGCGATATTCCTTTTTCAGCGTATCATAAGCATCCCGTTGCTCCGCCGACATATTGCCCGACTCTGCCTGATCGGCCAAAGTCTGCTTGAGGCGCTGAATCTCCTTCTCATACTCCTCTGCCCTGCCCTGTTTTTCGTTGTAGAAAGCAACCTCGTCCTCGAGTTCCTGGTTCTTTTCCTCCAGAATCGTTTGCAGTTCCCGGTATTTCTTGACTTCCTCCTCGAGCGCGCCGACCGTCTTCTCGAGCTGCTCGATCTTTTCACGTGAACTGCTGGTTTCCTTTTTGTAAACCATTTCCAGTGAATTCATGTCCCGCAGCAGCGACTGGTACTCTTCGTCCTGCGCGTCGCCCTTGTACGGCCGCTCGTTGGCCTGCTTCAGCTCAAACTGCATCTCCTCGCACTGCTTGGTCAACTCCTCGACCCGTTTCGACGACTGCTCATAATCGGTTTTCAGAATGTTGATTTCTGTTTCGAGCTGGTCGTTACGATACTTGATACCACGCAGTTCACTGACCTTCTGTTCATACTTCTCTTCCCAGTCACGCTCTGACTCGCGCTTGTCTTTCTGCAGGTCGAGCTTGGCTTCTTCGATCGACTGCTTTTCAAGTTCCATCGCCTGCAGAAGGTCTTCGACCTCCTTGATGCGAGTGTCACGTTTTTCGAGCGCTTTCTGCAGGCGGGTATTTTCCGCCTTGAGTTGTTTTTCCTCTCCACTGAGCCTGCTGACAGACTCTTTGAGTTCTTTCGACAAGCTGTCTCTTTCCTGCTGCGCCTGCTCCAGTTGGCTGCGTACCGATTCCAGTGCCGCGGTCTTTTCATCCAGCGCAGACTGCAGCTTGCCCTGCAGCGCCGCCTTGTCCTGCTCGTGGGCCTCCAGCCTGGACTCCAGCTCCTTGAGCTGTTCTTCGTACTTGCGCTTGATATTCTCGTTCTGTTCCAGCAGCCCGGTACGTGATTTTTCCGCAGCCTGCCAGTCGAACTCGATCTTGGATTTCTGCTCCTTGAGTTTCTCGATATTCTTTTCACTGGCTGTCAGCAACTCGTGCAACTCGCCATTCTGCTTCTCGAGCAGCTGCACACGCTCCTGCTGTTTCTGAATCGTGCTGAGAAATTCCTGTTTTTCCTTGTCGTTTTGTGCATCACTGCCCTTTTCCGCCGCGGCACGGCTGATCTGCTCAACCATGCTGCGGCTGGCATCGAGCTCCTCGCGCAGTGATTCCACCTCCTTGTTGAGCCTGGTAATGGTTGCGTTCGCCTCCTTGGCCGCGCTGGACTGCTGCTCGAGCAGACTGGTGCGCAGCTGGCGCGATTCCAGGTTGTCGCGCTCCAGTGCCTCTTTCTCAACCAGGATATCGGTCAACCGCTCCTGCAGCTCCTGGTATTCCTCGCGGCTGCGTGCCAGCTCCTCGGTCACCAGTTCGAGCTTGCTGCTGACCTCACTGACCTCACTGTTGCGTTTCTGATCCAGCTCCTTGAGCTGATTCTTGAGCGTGGCGTTTTCCTGCTGCTGCGCCTCCAGCGTGGCTTTCACCTTCGACAGCTCATCACCAAGCTTACCGACCGTAGACTCGCTGTTTTTTTCCAGGTTCTGCTTGGCACTGCGCAGCTTTTCCAGTTCCTTCTCGACACTGGCGCGTACTGCAATACTCTCCTTCAGTTCGATCTTCAGTTCCTTGAGCTCACTGCGCAGCGCATCGGCTTTATCCGCCGACTTGCGCAACTTGGCGTTTTCCTTTTCCAGTTCCTTACGCTCGAGCTCATGCTCATACTGCATTTCCTCGAGCTGCTCATGCAACTCGTCAACCGTCTCCTGTGCAGCCCTGTCACCACTGTTGAGCTTGTCGGAAAGCCTGTTCAGTTGCAGCGACAGCTTTTCTTTTTCTTCGCTGACCGCAGCAAGTTGGTTTTCCTTCTGGGTCAGGCTGCGCCGGGCCGAACGCAACTCCTTGTTCAACTTTTCAATCTGTGCCGCAGCCGCCTGCCTGCCGATCTCCACCTCTGCGGATTTATTCGCCGCCGACTCTTTTTTCTTTGCCGCCTTCTCTTTCTTGTCTTTTTTCTCTTTCCTGTTGTCCGCCGTGTCTTTCTTTTCCGGTACCCGCGGCTTGGCCCGGTTTTTTTCCACCGGCTTGGAATCAGGGATCTTGGCAGCCGGTACGGCAGGTTCCGGGACCACGGTATTCAGCGTAATCACTTCAGCCGTCTGTTCCGCACGCTCCGCCAAGGCCTGCAGCTCCTGCGGAGGCACCGCATTCAGCCCACCATGCAGCAGCACTGCATCATAACCGTACTGTCCAAGCAGAAACACCGCGCTGGCACTTTGTGAACCGTCGGCACAGAATACGATATAGCTGGTATTGCTATCGAGTTTCTCCCTGCTGTTGCGCAATCCCTGCAGCGGAATATTGATGCTGCCGGGCAAGGTGCGCTTGGCACTCTCCCCTGGCAATTGCACATCCAGCCACCTTGCGCCTTCCTCGACCATCGCGCAGGCGTCACGGAACGAAACCTTGTTGACCAGCACTTCCTGTAACAGCTCGACGAAGTCCTCTTTGGCCAGCCGCATCAGCGAACCATTGGTAATCATCGTGACCGTGGCATTGCGCCTGCTTTCACTGAGCAGCGCCTCTTCACCAAAACTGTCGCCATCACGCAACTCGGCGATCAGCACCGGCTTACTGTCTTTGGAGGTCTGGCGCGACACTACACACTGGCCTTTTTTGATGATGTAGTAACAATCGCCCGGATCATGCTGATTGATGATCGTCGTCCCTTTTTTGACACGCACTTCCTTCATGCGCATGATCATGTTCTGAATATTGGTCGCCGGGATATGGGAAAACAGCTCCGACTTGAGCATCTTGGTCATCCAGTCTTCGTTGGCGTCGGACTGGATTTCTGTCACTTCGTACTGCGCTGACTGGTCCCACTCCAGCAATACATCGAGCAGGCTGGTGTCGATACGCATAATGGTCACTTTGGATTTCGCCCTGGCCGTGACTTTGCGCGGCTGTCCGGGAGCGATCGGACGCTTTGCTTCGGCGGTACCACTGGACAGATTGCCGACCACCTGGTGACCGTCAATCAGGGCGATATGCCCGGACAACAGGTAAAATGTATCGGAATCTCTTTTCCCTTGCTGGAAAATGATCTGACCGGCAGCGACTTCCTGGATCACCGCCTTTTTCGTGACTTCCTTTAAGTGAACCGCGGATAAATTGTTCAGGGGAAACAGCCCCTTCAAAACCTTTTTATCCACGAGCTCTCTTGCAGCGCTCATACGTTTAAAAACCCTAATTTTAGTAAGTAAACCGGGAGGCTGCTAACACAATGCAACTACAAGTAATCAAACCTATAGTTTCGAAAGTCGACAACAACCTGGTTTAATGAATACTTCTTCCAGACCTGGTGACAAACACCAGCACCCAATGTCACCGGTAATTCCATACAGGATCTGCTCTTCTGATTTATTATATATAGACTAAGTCACATGCTTAGTAACCTGGTGACTGTGCGCAAGTTCACACTTGTAGTCTATTGATAAATCAGGAGAATTTGCTTACTTCTACTCCGGATATTTGCATTCCATGGCGGTTTCTTGTTTCGTTCCAGTATCGTGAAATATACTTGAGATTGCAATACCAATCCGTGAATTCGTTTTTATTCTCCGGCAACTGCCGGTAAAAAACCTGCCTAAGCCATTGATATGTATAAAATATCCACACAATCTCGTTGCCAAGTGTCCATCTTGTAACCACCCTGGGCCGCAACAGAGTCGAAGCTCCCCACCTCAGTAACTGATATTATAGCTAATACTCAACGGCGCGTGATCAGAAAAACGTTTGTTCTTATATATGGAAGCACGTTGGACCGCCGGCGCTAGGCCTGGTGTGATCACCTGGTAGTCAATTCGCCAACCCACATTCTTTGCCCATGCCTGGCCCCGGTTAGACCACCAGGTATATTGATCCGCCCGGTCATCGACCTGGCGAAAAGCATCGACAAACCCCCAGTGACCGAACAAGGCATCCATCCAGGCGCGTTCCTGCGGTAGAAAACCGGAATTGTTCTGGTTGCCGCGCCAGTTCTTGATATCGATTTTCTTATGTGCGATATTCCAGTCGCCACAAAGAATATACTCCCGCCGCTTACGTCTCAGTGCACGTAAAAAATCTGCGAGAAAATCCATCGCGACGAATTTAAAGTCCTGCCTGGTCTCGCTGGAGGAACCCGACGGCAGATACAGCGAGGCGACACTGAGCCTGCCGAAATCAAACTGCAGGTAGCGCGCTTCACTGTCGAACGCCTCCCAGCCCACACCGACCTGCACCCTGTCAGGCGGCTGACGGCTGATGATCGCCACGCCGCTGTAGCCTTTC
>JALUUZ010000480.1 GCA_027021095.1 Gammaproteobacteria bacterium | reverse complement strand
CGGCGGGTTCAAAGGCATCCAGGTATTCCGCGCGATGGTTTCCTACAAGGAAATGAGCGCCGAACAAAAAAACAAGCTGCATTTTCAAAAAGCCTGTGAAGGCATGATCGGCACCAAGACTGCCACCGCACCAAAGACAGAATCCGCACCGACAGAAACCAAGCCTGCCGAAACGACACCGGAAAAAACCGAAGAGAAAAAGGAAGAATCAGGCAGCTGACGATCAACTGCCACTGTGACATCCGGTTCACACGACGATATCGATCACGCTGCCCTTTCTGTTCTGTATACCCTCGAGCTGTGTGTACAGATCAGACGGAGCGCGATCGGATCGTAATACCGGCGGTTCAGCACTCCCCGCCTGTTTTGCAGACACAGACTCTTTCTCTGCATTGACCTTCGTCGACACCCTGTCAGCACTGCCATTGCGTCGTGGCTCAGCACCGGCCTGCCTGGCGAGTTCTGCACGCGCTTCCATTTCCATCTGTGATGCACCGGCAGCGACACGGCGATCCTGAGTGGATGGATTGGCCGGTGCCAGCGCTGCCGCACGTACCTGCTGCGCCTTGGCGATCGTCGCCTGCGGGTCACCGTTGATTTTAGAATTGTCGATACTGACCTCGCCGCTGACCGCATACTGTTTACCATCGGGCCCGCGCTTGAAAGCAAACTGTGGCCCGCCCTTGGCCAGGCCCGCAGCGGCCGACAGGTGCGCCGCTTCATGTGCCCTGACCTCACGGTCACGGCTGGATAATTTCTGCACTTCCCGTAACGCGGCCTCGTCGAGCTCTTGTTCGTTTCCCGGGCCTTGCGCCGTATTGCCTTGATCGTGGACCTGCTCCTCAGTTCCGAACTTTTTCGGGTCCGCTTTCCCACCGCTCTGCGCAGCCTGCTCCAAACCAGGTGCCTTCACGGGCTGCTGACCGTCGTGCTCGCTGGCTGTGGTCTGCGACTGACTCCCGGGTTCTTCTCTACTATAGGCATCCTGGTCGTCGGCGTTGTGCACATAGCCGGCGACCGGTGCCTGCTGTTCCGACTGGTGTTTGGCGCTGCTGTCAGGAGAAAGCGACTCGACCTTGCGCTCATTTGCCGAAGCCGGTGTCAGCGGACGTGTGACTGTGTTGACGCTGCTGATAAAATTCATCCGCGGCTACCCGCCTGGATCAGACCTTGATATCGATGATACTGCCAACCGCGTCCATGACGATTTCAAGCGCCTTGGCAGAGGCCTTGACCTGCAGTGCGTTTTGCTTGAGTTCGACCATCGACTCGGCCATGCTGACCGGGCTGTCCGAGTTGAACTGTTCGGCGCTGGCAATCTCTGCTGCGTTCTTTTTGGCTCCCTCCATTCCACGCTGAATCCCGAGCATTGCATTCTGGATTGCGGAAATATCTGACATATTGGTTAACCTTTAAACGCTAAAACCCTCAAACTGTTTAACGGCCGGGATGCAGGATAATTTAGTGATTTTGGTCACATTATGACCAACCTTGGCTTTTCTGATGAAATAATCACAACACATTGATTCAAATATAAATTATCGACAACCTACGCAAACAACAGGATAAAGACACCCCACTACAACCGTAGAGCTGTTGCTGGTTGTAATCCAAATAACTGTTCTTTATACTGCGCGCCAAACGACCCGAACAGGAAAATCCATGTCCAACTATATCTCACGTTTGTTTGGCACCTCCCCGGTCCGCCCCCTGCAGGAACACATGGCAAAAGTACTGGCCTGTGCCGCCGAGCTTATCCCCTATTTCGAAGCGGTCTTTAAACAGGACTGGAAGGAAGCAGAAACGATCCGTGACCACATTTCACAGTTGGAACGCGAAGCGGATGAACTCAAAAAAGAACTCCGTATCAACCTGCCCAAGGGTATCATGCTGCCCGTTTCCCGGCGCGACCTGCTCGAAGTACTGACCATGCAGGACAAGATCGCCAACAAGGCCAAAGATATCGCCGGGCTGATCCTGGGGCGCAAAATGACTTTTCCGGAATCCATGCACAAAGACTATCTCGACTATGTTGAACGTTGTGTCGATGCAACCAACCAGGCCAAAACGGCAATCAATGAACTCGACGAGCTGGTCGAAACCGGTTTCCGGGGCAAAGAGGTGGAACTGGTCGACTCGATGATCAGAGAACTGGATAAAATCGAACAGGAGACTGACAGCAAACAGGTCAATATACGCCACCAGCTGTTTCAACTCGAAAAAGAGCTGCCGCCGATCGATGTGATGTTTATCTATGAAGTCATCGAATGGACAGGGGAAGTGGCAGACTTGTCACAGCGCGTTGGAAGCCGTCTACAGCTGATGCTGGCTCGTTAGCCACCAAGGGGGAGAGCAGCTATGGATTACGCTAATGTCTATATAGCACTAGCGATTATTTTCGGTTTATTTATGGCCTGGGGTGTCGGTGCCAACGATGTCGCCAACGCCATGGCCACCTCGGTCGGCTCCAAGGCATTGACACTGAAGCAGGCAGTCGTGATTGCCGCCGTCTTCGAGTTTCTCGGCGCCTTTCTCGCCGGTGGCGGCGTGACCAAGACTATTCGCAAAGGCATTTTAGACCCCGGCATACTGGCCAATACCCCGCATGCGCCGGAACTGATGGTATTCGGCATGCTCGCAGCACTGCTGGCAGCCGGGATCTGGCTGATGCTCGCCACCCGGATGGGCTGGCCGGTCTCGACCACCCACAGTATCGTTGGCGCGATCGTCGGTTTTGCCGCGGTCGGCATCGGCATCGAAACCGTCAAGTGGGCCAAGGTCGGGGCGATCGTCGCCAGCTGGATCACCTCGCCGCTGCTGGCCGGGCTTATTGCTTTCTTCCTGTTCCTCAGTGTACAGCGCTTGATCCTCGATACCGATGACCCGCTGAAAAAATCCAAGCGCTACGTGCCTGTGTATATTTTCGTGGTTGGTTTTATCATCACCCTGGTCACTATCTTCAAGGGACTCAAGCATGTGACGATCAGCACAGTAACCGACTCAGGAATACAGCAGGTCAGCCTGACCAAGAACCTGGACACTGCAGAAAAACTGCTGATCGCGGTCGCCGTCGGCCTGCTGATCGCGCTGCTGGGCCACTTGCTGATCAAGAAAATTCAACCGGACGAAAAAGCTGAAAAGGACTTTCATTTTGCCAGCGTGGAAAAAGTCTTCGGTGTCCTGATGATGATCACTGCCTGCGCAATGGCGTTCGCGCACGGCTCCAACGATGTCGCCAACGCCGTCGGCCCGATGGCCGCGGTCATGAGTATCGCGCCGAAAATGGAACTGGTACAGAAATCGGCGCTGCCGATCTGGGTACTGGCAATCGGCGGCGGCGGGATCGTGATCGGCCTGGTCACCTTCGGCTACAAGGTCATCGCCACGGTCGGCAGAAACATCACCGACCTGACACCCAGCCGCGGCTTTGCCGCCACCCTGGCTGCCGCGATCACCGTGGTGGTGGCTTCCGGCACCAAGCTGCCGATTTCCACGACCCATACGCTGGTCGGTGCCGTGCTCGGTGTCGGCTTTGCACGCGGGCTGGGCGCAGTCAACATGCGTGTCGTCAGAACCATCTTTATGTCCTGGATCGTGACCCTGCCGGCCGGCGCGATCATGGCGATCATGTTCTTCTACATGTTCAAAGGCATCTTTATGAGTATCGCCTGATGATCGACCGTTATGCCGTCATGGGCCACCCGGTCAGTCACAGCAAGTCGCCAAAGATTCACCGCCTGTTTGCGGCGCAGACGAATCAACGCCTGCGCTACGACGCCATTGCCGTGGAACCTGGGCACTTCCCGCAGGCGGTCACCGAATTCCGCGGCCAAGGGGGCAAAGGGCTGAATATCACGCTGCCGTTCAAGCAAGAGGCCTGTGCGCTGGCAGACCGGCTCAGTGAGCGTGCCCGGATTGCAGGCGCTGCCAATACACTTGTATTCAATGCTGACGGTACCCTGTTTGCGGACAATACCGATGGTGCCGGCCTGCTGCAGGACCTGCGTGTCAACAACAAAATCCAGTTAGGCGGTAAACGACTGCTGATCTGCGGCGCCGGTGGCGCGGTGCGCGGCATATTGCAACCGCTGATCGAACAGCAGCCGGCGGCCATAACCATTGCCAACCGGACCGTTTCACGCGCACGGCAACTGGCCGACGCCTTCAGCACCGAGATTCCGTTGCAGGTTTCCGACTATGCCGGACTGCAAGGCGACACATTCGACCTGGTCATCAACGCCACCAGCCTGAGCCTGGAAAACAAGGTCCCGCCACTGCCGGACGGGCTGCTTGCAGAACAGGCCGCGTGCTATGACCTGATGTACTCCGATCACCAGACCAGTTTCTGCCGTTGGGCGGAAAGCCAGGGCGCAACGCTTGCACTCGACGGACTCGGGATGCTGGTCGAACAGGCAGCAGAATCCTTCCTGTTATGGCGCGGCGTCAGGCCACAAACCCAGGAAGCAATCGCACTGCTGCGTAACGAAACCAAGGCCTGAACAGCACCGGTCTACACAGCGGCCAGCAAACCCTTTACCCCGTGTTCACGTTTATAAGCCTATTCGTAATAAATACACCAATAAGGGCAGACAATGAACGTAGAAATAGTATGTGTAATCGACCGCTCCGGCTCCATGGCGGCCGTCGCTGACGATGCGATAGGAGGCTTCAACAGCTTCCTGGCCTCGCAAAAAGAACTGGGTGAAGCCAGGTTTACACTGGTGTTGTTCGACCATGACTACCAGTTGATCTATAACGGTGAAGACCTGTCGTCCATTCCCGGCCTGGATCACAAAAGCTATGTCCCACGCGGCACGACGGCACTGTACGATGCGATCGGCAGAACGATCGACCAGGTCGGGGAGCGATTCAAATATTCCCGGAACAGCCCGGAAAAGGTAATCTTTGTGATCCTGACCGATGGCAAAGAAAACGCCAGCACTGACTACGACCGCGAGAAAGTCGCACAGATGATCAAGCACCAGCAGGACAAATACAGCTGGGAGTTCCTGTTCCTGGCCGCCAACCAGGATGCCTTTGCCGAAGGCCAGGCAATGAATATCAAGACTGACAACACCGCGCACTACGAATCGAGCAAGGCAGGCACAAGGGGTGCTTACGCGGCGATGGAAAAAATGGTCAGCCGTCACCGCAAAGAAAACTCTTAACGTCTATACAACACAGGGAAGTGTTGTAACCCGCGATCACTAGCTCTTAACGTTTTTTCAATACTTCTCGATTCAAAACCCGGCAACACCTTTAAAATCGCACGATGCGCCCTATACTTGTGACTGAGACGATCAGTCGCAGATGTTAACGAGTTTTTAGCAGAGAAGTTCAACCATGAAGTACACAGGTATGCCTCACATGCCAATCCAGCTGGCCGTATTGACATGGCTGGTTTTTCTTTTGTTCACCCATCCGGTCGACGGCATTGCAGCAAACAGGCTGTACGACAAGCGCTTCCAGGAACGGCTAGAAAAAGCCGTCAGCGGTGACCGGCGTGCACAGTACAGGCTCGGCCTGCTCTACCTGCGGGGCAACGAGGTAAAAAAGGATCTGAAAAAAGCGCGGATCTGGCTCGAGAAGGCAGCCGAACAAGGCTACGCCAAGGCATTCTACAGGCTTGGCATGCTGCATGTCAGCAAAAGATACGGCATGTATAACCCGGCAAAGGCCTTTGCTTATTTCAGAAAAGGCGCAGCGAAAAAACACGCCGAGTCCCAGTACTCCCTGGCACTGGCCTACTACAAGGGCACGGGCACGGCACAGGACAAGACCAAGGCGCTCTACTGGGCCAGGCAGGCGAAAAAAAACAAGGTCCACAAGGCAGCAGTGTTGTTGCAGAAACTGCAGCAACCACAAACCGCCGACACAGGCAACCACGAGGGAACCAGGAAACCGGCGGTGAAGAAGATTGCCGCTGACGACAAACCGGCAAAACCACGCACCAAAAAACAGCCTGGCGCGATGTTCGCCGATTCATCGAAGGCCAGGAACCGGGTCTTCAGCGGCCTGTGGATGCAGGACGGGAAACCGGCAAAATACCTGCCGTCTGGACTGAACCGCTGTCATGTCGCCGGGCCGGTCATCACCTGCACATCGAAAAAACTGCGCAAGTCGACCGACGGCTACCGCAGCGTCTACCGGGTCCGGACCGTGCTGTCCGGGTTCGCCAAGGACGGTTCGTTCAAAGCCACCTACCGTATCAACTACCTGTCGGTCTCACCGAAGAAAAAAACCGGCCGACAGCCGGGCCAGGATGAAAGCGACATCCCGACACCCGGCTGGCATGACGAATCGACGATGCGCTGCAAGATACTCGGTTTCTACAACCTGCGCTGCTATACACAGGACCTGCAGGTACGGCGTTACCTGCGTTTGAATAAAAAGTTCTGAAATACCGAACGCACGCCTGCCACTGCAGCCGCCGCATCTGTTGCCTGATCTGCGCCGCCCGCGGATAGCGGCGCAATGTTTCTGCCTCCAGTTTTCCGGCCAGCGTGGACTGCCACCGAACCCCACCCATCGCCTGCTGCAGACTGTACAGCCAGGCCGCCATCTTCAGCCCGGTATTGTGCTTGTCGCAGTTTATCCGCTGCGGCCCGCCAGGCATCCGCGCACAAGCACGCTGGTAGGCCATGCCCCGGCGGATGCTTCGTTTCTTGTACACCGCCACCCAGCGCCGGAAACCGGCATGCGGGCGCTGCGAAGACAATAAAAAATCCATCCGCTGCGGCTCAGCCCAGCTGGTCACGAAGAAATGGCACAGCAGCTTGTCGTAGTCATTGGCAAGACCGACAGCGACAGGACTGAAAAGCAGACCCTGCAGGAGCGCCAGGTTAAAGAAATGTCTCATGGGCGATGGTGTCGTGTGACGAAAGATCCCCATTGTCACTCCGCACGACACTGATTTGATGTTGCACGGTGGCCTGCAGGCCAAGACCGTCTCTATCGCTAGTCGTCGCTGATGCCATAGGGATTACCCCCTACATCCACCAACTCATCCATCATAGGCAGACCTGTTGCTGGATTGTAATCATCGAAATAATCGTATTCATATTCATCTTCGTCGTCGTCTTCATCTTCGTTATCAGCCCGCTCGTCGAGACCAGCGTCGTTTGCGCGCATAGTGTCATGGTCGAGATGATAATCCATCGCCGGGTTGATTTTATCGAGCACCGGGTCAGGCGAGCTAAACGGCTCTGCAAACTCCCGTGCGGCGAAACGGGGTTGCCGCCTGACAAACAGCCAGTGATAGATGTTACTGAAAATTCCCATCTTGCCTACCTCGCGCCGTTTTTAACAGTGATACGAACCCTCCCTGTCCCGCTTGCCTGCCCACTGCGAAAAAACCACCCGCATCCTTTTACAAGGCGTCAACACCTGCTTGCTTTGAGTCTAGTAAATTGTCGCCTTTTTTTCCATCGACACATGCACGACCCAACCGGTGGGCACTAAACTAATCGGGTTCCTCTTCTTGTGAACCGGATTCGATGTCTTT
>JALUUZ010000479.1 GCA_027021095.1 Gammaproteobacteria bacterium | reverse complement strand
GGCACGCCCTGGCTGGCTTTCGCTCTGTCGGCGTGCTCGACATAGTGTCGACTATGCCTGCGCGCTCCTCGGTCGCGAAAGCCACCCAGGCCGCACCCTTGCGCCGTCTCGCGACGAACGGTGGTAAGAAATGCGGGCTAGTACTCCATTGCTGACGTTGGTATTAGTGGACAGGGGTGGCAGACTCAAGTACCGCGCCGGCAAGCTCGTGGGAACAGTGTGCCAGGTCATCGACGGACAGGAAACCGGCGAGCTTGTCGTCTTTATCCAGCACGGCCAGTCGGCGTACATGCTTTTCTTTCATCAGTCTTGCAGCGGTATCGAGTTCCTGGTCTGATGAGCAGGTAAACACCTGTTGCGTCATAATTTTTTGTACTTGTGTCGAGTTTGGTTCGTGTCCCATTGCAATCGCGAAACAGCTGATGTCACGATCGGTAATGATTCCCAGCAATTCACCCTGTTCAGAGACGACAGGCAGTGCGCCGATATTCAGCCTATCCATTTTCTGGGCCGCGCGCCGCAGGGTCGTAGTGGGTGGGATGGACTCAACCTGTGTACTCATAACGTCTTGAATTTTCATGGGCTTTCTCCTTCTCTGGTAGGTTGCATATACAGCTTCCGAGACTGCCCCAGTCGTCCAGGCCGCACCCTTGCACCGTCCCGCGACGAACGGTGGTAAGAAATGCGGGTTGTCCCACCCTTCTCACCACCCTTCTACTGCGACGGCGCAATGGCACGCCCTGACTGGCTTTCGCGATGTTTGCGGTGTTTTAGCAGAAGGGCCAGAGTTGCGCCATGATCCTGGTCAACTGGGCCGGATTTTTTTCCAGCGTTCGCTGTGAAACGGTGCAAGGGTGCTTCGTGCGCTCCGATACGCTATATCTTGTTGTAAGAATAGGAAAAAACTAAACGTTTGATTGCAGTAGGGCCTTTGTGTCGTAGTATAATGCTCGTGGCGGTGTGATCCCGTTAGCGGTATCTGTTGCTGATATCATTTATGGTCTGTGTCATGCATGGATACAGGCTGGGCGCCATAGAAGTTTTAAATACTGTAAAAAAATAAGTAAAACAAAAACAGCATTACTTGGAGAAGCGAATGGCACAACAGACTAGTAAGGAAGCGGCACGGATTGCTGGTTTTCTCAAGATCACGGACCTGGAAATTCTCGAGCATACCTATAAGAATCTCGCTCCACTTGGCAGGCAGGATGTCGAACTGATCAACCGGACCCTGGCATCATGGCGCAATCAGCAGGCGATAGCCAACTTGTTGTTCCATCCTGCATTGATCTCGGAAAAGATCCGGCAGGATGTGATACTGAAGGCGTTGGATGAATCCGGAATGCCCTATCTTGTACTGGCAGCCGTTGTCGGGCTGGAGAGCCTGGATGTTCGGCGTGTGGATCAGGGGTGGCGGGCCCAGGTGTATCGGCGCTTGATTCAAATCATGCAGGACCACGAAGATGTCATTGCGGCCCGTGCCTCAGTGACGGTCTGGGAGTTCGCCGGGGACGATGATTATGGTGAACTGCTGCGTGTCTATCCGGTCAAGGACAGTATTGCGAACAGGAATATCATGGCCTTTGTGCTGATTCGTTTCG
>JALUUZ010000478.1 GCA_027021095.1 Gammaproteobacteria bacterium | reverse complement strand
TGAAATATCTGCCGATATGACTCAAGTCGACCGGCACGACACGGCCCTTGTGCAGGTACACCGCCACCCTGCCGGGTGCAAACCTGAGCGGAACATTGAGCTGCAACACACTGCCTTCCCTGATCCGATAGGGACGGCTATCCTGCCTGACAGCCTGGCAGGCGGACAAGAGCATCGCAGTTGCTAGAACGAAAAGAATACTGTGTGTTTTCATTATGTCCGACTCTAAATATACCGCACGTGAGAATTCAAAATTCCGCTTGTATGTCCTGAAGGACATCTAACTATTTCCACCGTTCACAGCGAGCCTACAACGCATCATCGAGGACTCTTTCAAAAATATTATGGCGACATCAGGTTATATTTTTGTTCAAGCTGTTTTTTCCTTGAATCCATCAGTGCCTTGATCTTTTTCCGGTTCAGTGCAAACTCCTTCAGATCATTGGCTACCTTGATCCCGGTGGTTTTATACTCCTTGATCAGGCTCTTGCAGTAATCCGGCTTTTGCCTTTTCAACTCGTCAATCGCCTGCTCCAGCAAAACATCGTTTACGGCCTCTGATGCCTTCACCGCGCAGGAACTATATTTTTTCTCCATACCCCAAAGCTGGTGGCAAAGCCGGCTGGCCTTGTCGGCGTATTGACCGTTTACTTTTAACCATTGGCTGAAAAGTTTTTCAGCAGTTTGTTTGTCCCCCGGGTGTTTTTCACCACAATAACGGGACAAGGAGCGCATGTATTTCTTGGCATCACACATTACCGCGGACAGCTTACTAAAATCACTGGCCAATACACTGCTCGAAAGCAATACAAACACTGTAACCGACACGATTTTTACAACTGATTTCTTCATTGATATTTCCCTTTTTTAACTTAGTCAGATTTTTCCTAGGTTCAGCTACGACTCAAACCATTCCCTGCTCGTTTCCTTGATCCATAGTTTTTTCCTTTGATATCGCCAATCTCAGCTCCTTAGCTTTTGCCTCCGAATATTCCCGAGCGGCAATATTGGCATCAGGCTGTTTCGCATGTACCGTCGCACGGGTATCATCTGCGGTGAATCCAATATATTGTTTTTGGTTACCATAACGATCGCGACCGGTTACCAGCACGCCTTTTCCGATCGTATCAAAACCCAGTTGATTCCATACTGAAGCAGGTAAAATCGGGTTTTTTATTGAAAACCTGGCCATTCCATCTACTACCGTTGGTCTACCGTATTTAACACCCGGCTCCAATGAAGTAGTTTTATTTCCCGAGGGTGCTGCCTGCCTGGTCTCTTGCTTTCCAGGCTGATATTTGAACTTGTCAATTTCTTCCGGGGTAAGAAACCGACCTTTCAGACCCGGTTCCGCGACGCCGGGAAAATTGTGCACACGCAGGTTCATGATTTCCGAATAAGTGGCATACGCAGAGTTACTGTTGATCGGGGTTTTAAACAGTTTAAAACCGCCGGCAGGATAAGGCAGATTTTTCTCCGTTAGCATATTTGCTGCCTCAACGCCTTTCAGCCAGCGTGCCTTTATGTCCTGTTCTGTGCCGGTAATCAACACAGCTCTCGTTTGATTTTCATGAACATAGGTTCTACGATAGTCTGGGCCTTTATAAGGAGCAATCAACCCCTTGGCTTTAGAGACAGCGGATATATCCTTCAAACTGGATGGAATTTCCTGATCAAATTTTCGGTCATGTACTATATGCAGTCCACTCAATCTGTGATTCGAATTGTATCCTATTGTTGCAAACTGCTTTGTTTTGTTGTTATACGCCATGCCGTGCAACTCCGCCAGGCGAACGGTCTGCCCCTTGTCATTACTGGTACATAATACTAGGTAGTTGTGGCTTGCAGGCCCAATACTCAATGATCTTGCTTCTATCCAGAATTTTGGTTTTGCCATAATTTTGTCCTTTTTTAACTGTTATAACCAGCGTCCGTTTGATCACTTGTTCGAGGTGCCAATACCAGGTCTTGATGCGACCGGGTACGGCCTTGGTTTGAAATCATTTTTGTAGCGAGATGGCGCATGGATGGCTTTCGCGACCGAGGAGCGCAGGCAAAGGTGCGAACCAATGTATGGATAATGACACGGTACGGAAGAGTCGTGTGTAGAAGGATCGTCACGCGACGCAATATGATTCGTCGTGGTGTTGGCACATACGATACACGCCGCCCCGTCGTGACGGTGTGCGAAGCACACCAAAGGATTTACACCAAGAAAATGTCATGCACCAAAGTAGGGTGCGTTGTACGCACCAACACGCCGCGCGCACCAAAAACGGCAGTTACTTAGAGCTCCAGATCGTCGTAAGGCCTGAGCGCATGCTTGATTTCGTGGATGTCGTTGACCGTGTCCGCCAGTGCCAGCAGTTCCGGTTTTGCGTTACATCCGGTAATGATGACATGCTGGTGCTGCGGCCGTGCCTGCAAGGCATTGATGACATGAGAGACAGCCAGGTGGTTCTGGTTCAGCGCCGCATTGAGTTCGTCGAGGAGAACCAGGTGGAGTACCGGGTCGGACAGCATGCGCAGCGCGTGGTTCCATGCGATATTGACTGCCAGGCTGTCACGTTCATCTTTCTGCAGCCCCCATTCACCGCTTTCGCCGACTACGCGGTATTCGACCTGGGGGTACTGGCGAAAGAAAATTTCTTCACCGGTTTCCTTTCCAGGCTTGATGAACTGGACGATACCGACGCGTCTGTTATGTCCGAGTGCCCGCGCAATCATACCAAAGGCGGCGCTGCTTTTTCCCTTGCCGTTTCCCGTGTTGATGATCAACAAGCCGCGTTTTTTATGTCCGCCGTCGATTGCCGTATCGAGCACGACCTTTTTGTGGGCCGGCTGTTTGAAATGAGGCTGGGTTTCGGTATCTGAAGTCATTTTGTACAGGGCTGCCAGTGGTTGCCTGTTGCCGCAAGACAATCGGGCAGCAGGATAGACGTTTGTTGCATATGCATGGTGTCCTTATCTGTTTGCAGCATTTTCTATCGTTGCTTTATGTGCCGACCGTTTGATGATCGATTTCCCCGGTCCTTGGGCTGCACAGGACTTGGAATTCGCCGGTGATTTTTCTGACCGCTGAAGTCGTGTTGACAGAATCCATGATCCACCGGATGCCGGTCTTTTAATCAGCAGGAAACCTGCTGTTTTCTTTTTGACCGTTTGTCTGACCGAATGCAGGTCACACACTTTGCCGCAGCGATTGAGTGCTGTCAAGTGGTTAACCCGCATTTCTCACCACCCTTCGTAGTGAGACGGAGCAAGGGTACAGGCCGGTTTTTGCCCGGTCAGCGTGCCGGAAAGAATAACCATGCCAGGCGACTGGATTTGTGTTGGTGTCGATGCGTACAATACTCCACTTGTTTGCGCACTTCCCGACCGCGCAAGTTACTTGTGCTGCGCCCTTACGCTGTCTCGCTCCGCTCGGTGTTTACTCTGCTTTGACAAGTTGACAGCCCAACGGCACCCCATTGCGCGGTTTTGTATTCAACGGCGCTGAGGCAGCCATCCGCCGACGGACTGGATCGGTGCGAGGTGCGTACCGCTGGAGATCCATACGGCGATGGCGCTGGGCCGGTGGCCATGATAGTTCTTTTTAGGGTAGGGAAAAGTCCAGTGTAATCCTGTCGTACCGGGTTGCTGCCTTTGTACACTGTGTTTGAGTACGACAAATGTGTGCGTCAGTATTTTCCCTGCATTTTCTCCGTTTTTTATTGCGTTTTTTATGTTGGTGCCAAGCAGCGCAAGATGGGCGACCAAGGGTTGTGTTGGTGTATGTGTCGGCTGGAAGTGTACCCGGATTTCGCGCGTACCGACTTCAGCATGAAGGACTCCTGGCCTGGTGGCGGGCTTGTAGTCGAGTACGGGGTGCCTGAACCAGGTCTTCCATTCCTTGCCATTGACAAAAAAGCCTGGAGTGTAGACCGCGCTCGCAGCACCGGATAAGCGGTAACGGCGCTGTCGCTTAGAGAATTGCGCGGACGCAAACTTGTCTTGCCAACCAAGCCGGTCCCAGTAGTCGACATGAAACGCCACCGGGATGATCTTTTTCCAGAGTTCTTTGTGATCGATGAGTTTCGCCAGCCAGCGGTCGGCAGCCGGGCAGCTGCTGCATCCTTCAGAGGTGTAGAGTTCCAGCAGCAGTGTTTGTTCTGGTGTGCTTTTGAGCGTCAGTCGTGCAGCCTGCAGCGGCGCGAAAAAAAATAACAGCAGGCATAGCGCCGGTATGGTGTGGTGCATTGTCTGGTATCCTTTGTAGCGGGCGAGTCGCCCGATGCCTGTTGGAGCAGGCAGGCCGTCGAAAGTTCCGTGATCTTGGCCGGTGTGCTGGACTGCAGAAAGAGCACCGTGTGATGTCGTCTGGTTTATCCTAGCCCGCATTTCTTACTACCGTTCGTTGCGAGACGGTGCAAGGGTGCGGGATGGGTGGTTTTCGCGACCGAGGAGCGCGCAGGCATAGTCGACACTATGTCGAGCACGCCGACAGAGCGAAAGCCAGCCAGGGCGTGCCATGGTGCCGTCGCAGTAGAAGGGTGGTGAGAAATGCGGGCTAGTGTCGATGCGTACAACGCCTCCTACCTTGCCTGCATGGTGCTGATCAGTGCCTGGATCTGTGAAAACTTCTGTTCGATGTCGCGCGCCAGTTGAAACTGTACCAGTGCCCGTTGCAGATTCTGGCCTGGGTGGTCGGTCTTGAAATAGCGGTCGTTCTCCAGGTGATCGGTAAAGAAACGCAGACCAAGCTCAAAGGGCAGCAGCCAGACTGCGTCGGCCATATACCGGTAGTCTTCCGCACTCAGGAAATGTCTTGTCTGCTTGATATATTCTTCCAGGATCAGGCGCATGGTCTCGAGATCGAACCGGGCTGCGCCAGGCTGTTGCGGGGATTCGCCTGCCGGGTTGCAGCAGGAGCGCAGGCAGTCAGCAAGGTCATAGTGAATAAGCCCGGGCCCCAGTGTGTCCAGGTCAATCAGGCTCAGTGCCTGTCGGCTGTGTTTGTCGAACAGTATATTGTTGAGTTTCGGATCGCCATGGATCGTACGCAGCGGAAGTTCGCCGCTGTCGATTGCGTTCTGCAGCACCTGCAGTCTGCGCTCGTTGGCGTTGATATAGGCACGGCAGTGGTCGGCTTGTTTTGCCTGGTCGTCTGTCATCTGCGGGGTGGCGCCGCTCAGCGCCTGGTAGCGCCGGTAGTAAGCAGGGGTGACATGGAAGTCCGGCAGAGTGCTGTGCAGCCTGTGTGGATCGAGATCGTGAGTCAGCGCATGAAAGCGGCCGAGGATACAGCCTGTCTCCCGGGCCAGCCAGGGGCTGTCGAGCGTGTCGAAGACGACGGTGTCCGGCAGGTACTCGCTCAGGCGCCATAAGGCGCCGCTCGAGTCGGTAACGAAATAGTTACCGTCCCGTGCCGGGTAGAGGCGGGGGAAAAGCAGTTTTTTGCCGCCGTTGGCCGGTTGCGCCTGCAGCTTGCGGTTGAGATGTGATAGTACCGTCTGCATGTTTTCGATGATCTGCCGGGGGCGGGGAAACACCTGCGGATTGATTCTTTGCAGTATATAGCCCTCGCTCCGGTCCCCGGCGGCCCGGTTTGCGGTGCTGACCAGGTAAGTCGTGTTGATAAGTCCCTGCCCAAACGGGCGGATCTGCAGGCCGGCTGCGGGGATGGCAAACAGGTCGATGATTCGTTCTACTGTATTGACCGGGTCGTCCAACAGGCCTCTCCTGTTTCTGGTTACAAGTACCATAGTATAAGGTAATATCTTGTCTCCGGAACCCGGTTTTGTGATGATAACGATGCCGAACAGGCGGTGCAAATGAAAAAAGTGTTTTCCACGACAGCAACGGGAGGCACAACCAGGCTGCTGTTGGCAGGCTTGCTGTGCGGCCTGCTGTCGCTGCCGGCCTGTACGCACCGCAAAAAAATGGATTTGCGGATTCATACCTATGCGCTGGCAAACGCGGGCAAGACCAGTCTTGGCAAGGCGCTGCAGCCGCGAGTGAGCAGGCACCCGGGGAAATCCGGGTTTTACCTGCTTGGTAACGGCATTGAGACTTTCGCTTTGCTGATTTCGTTGATCGATCGCGCAGAAAAAACCCTGGATTTGCAGTATTTTCTGTTTCACTATGACCGTACCGGGAAATACATGGCCTACAAGTTATTGCAGGCGGCGGACAGGGGGGTGCGTATCCGGCTGCTGCTGGACGATATCTTTGCGTCCAATCAAGACCGGTTTCTCGCCCTGCTGGATGCGCATCCGAATATCGAGGTCAGGCTGTTCAACCGGATATCAGAAAAAAAGTGGCTGCGTTATGTCAGGTTCCTGGTTGAGTTCATGCGTGTCAACCGGCGCATGCACAACAAGGTCTTCGTCGTCGACAACCAGGTGGCGGTCGTTGGCGGCAGGAATATCGGCGATGCGTACTATACTGCCAATAAACGTTTTCTGTTTTCCGACTTGGATGTGCTGTCCGTTGGCCCGGTAGTGGATGAAATTTCCACGAGCTTCGATACGTACTGGAATACCCGCTGGGCGTCGAACCTGGTGTATTCGGCGGACGCGAAGCATCGTGTCCAGGTAAAGCGGGAACATGATAAACTCCGCCGGCATGCAGTGGATTTCGTCAAGTCGAGTTATGGCAGGGCGCTGGCGCGTGAGTCGATAGGGCGAAGGCTGGTGAATGCCAGCCTGCGTTTGATCTGGGCAAGGTACAAGGTGTTTTATGATCCGCCGCAAAAGGTTTCCGGTTTGAAAAAGAAAAGCGCCCGTTTCATGGAGTCGATTATCATCGACTACATGGAAAGAGCGGACACGGACGTGCGTGTCATCTCTCCTTATTTCGTGCCGCAGCGATTTGGCATGCGTTGGATAAAGAAGCTGCGCCGCAAGGGTGTAAAGCTTGCGTTGTTGACCAATTCCTACGCGTCGAACGACACGCGTGTAGTGCATGGCGGGTACAAGCGTTACCGGCGAAAACTGCTGAAGCTTGGTGTCGAGCTTTACGAATTGAAGCCGACGGCGTTCAGGCAGGAGCGCGAGAGTGTACCATGGTATAAAAGGCTTCCCAAGTCCACCTTGCATATCAAGGCGGTCGTAGTGGATCGAAAGTACACGTTCGTCAGTTCTGTCAACCTAAGCCCGCGTTCACGCTATATGAATACCGAGATTGCGATCCTGATCTACGGCTCGGAGATGGCGGACGCGATGCGCAGGCTGTTCGCCCGTTATGCCAACCTGCGAAACAGTTTCCGGGTCGAGTTGGTAAAGCGTGACAAGGGGGTGGGCATGGAACGCAGTGTCGAGAAACGGCTGGTATGGATTACACGTAACAAGGGCAGGATCGTAAGATTCGAGCAGGAGCCTTATGTCTGGTTGTTTCAGCATTTAGGGGTTTCTTTCATCAATTTGTTGCCGATCGAGGATCTGTTATGATGGGCATTTTTTTCAGGGCGTGCCATGGTGCCGTCGCAGTAGAAGGGTGGTGGGAAAGGTGGGCCAGCCCGCATTTCTTACCACCGTTCGTTGCGAGACGGTGCAAGGGTGCGGGATGGGT
>JALUUZ010000477.1 GCA_027021095.1 Gammaproteobacteria bacterium | reverse complement strand
CGACGCGTGGTGTCGATATTCCGTTTATCAACCCGGATTTTCAGACCAATATACCGGGTATTTATATTGCCGGTGAACTGGGTGGGATGGGATTGATCAAAAACGCACTGACGCAGGGCAGACAGGCGATGGAAGCGATTCGCAAGGCCGGCAGAAAAGCGCGGCCGCAGCAATACGACGTCATTATCGTCGGTGCCGGCCCGGCGGGGTTTGCCGCGACGCTGGGTGCGATCGAGGCGAAGCTCAAATACCTGACGATCGAGCAGGATTCTTTTGGTGGTACCGTTGCGCATTTTCCGCGAGGAAAAATCGTGATGACGCAGCCTGCAGTCCTGCCGCTGGTCGGCAGGTTTCAGTTGGGCGAGACCAGCAAGGAAACGTTGATGGAAAAATGGCACCTGATTGCAAAAAAGTATCAGGTCCGAATCAATACCGGTGAACGCATGGAGAAGATCGAACAGGATCCGCAGGGTGGATTCGTCGTGACAACCGTCAAGGGCCGTTATGCCACCCAGGTAGTGCTGTTGGCAATCGGGCGGCGTGGTACGCCACGCCAGCTGGGAGTGCCCGGTGAGGACAAGACCAAAGTCTGTTACCGGCTCGTCGACCCACAACAGTATCGAGGTCAGCATGTACTGGTGGTGGGCGGAGGAGACAGTGCGCTGGAAGCCGCGTGGAGTATCAGCGAAGAACCGGGCACTACCGTGACGCTGTCTTACCGCAGTGCAGCGTTTTCGCGCGCCAAACCAAAGAACCGTCAAAAAATAGAAGCGTCGGAAAAAGCCGGACGGGTCAGGGTGTTGTTCAACTCGCACGTCAAACAGATCGGTGAGCATGAAGTGGAAATCCGTTGTGAGGACGACACCATCCGCATAAAAAACGACCAGGTGATTATCAGTGCCGGCGGGATTCTGCCAACCAAAATGCTCAAAGCGCTGGGTGTTCAGGTCGACACCAAGTACGGCGAAGAGTAACTGGCAGGGGGTGCTGCGTACACCGTCATGACGAGGGTGCGTTGTACGCACCGCCACCACGACAGAGCGCATCGCATCACGCGAAAATGCTTTGCTAGCACGCCGACAGAGTGAAAGCCAGCCAGGGCGTGCCATGGCGCTGTCTGGCGACGAACGGTGGTGAGAAATCCGGGTTAGAACTCGCTTGGAGCCTGAACCCCGTGGCCCGGAAGTTTTTTCTGCAACATTGCCTCGCGCAGAGGCGGCGCGCACGGCGATGATTGATGCGGGCTAACGGCGCCTGGCCTGCCTGGATTTTCCGTTTTCTTTTTTACCGTTGGTGGATGCACCATGCTGCGGGCGAGGCTGCTGGATGCCGGCAACACTCGTGCGCGGCGGCTCGAAAGTCAGAGTGACCTTGTCATCGAAGATCAGCGGGTGCGGGGCCCTTGGCAGCGGTGAGGCTGTCCGGACCGCCTTGGAGACGGTTTTCTGCATCGCGGTGTCAGCACATTGGACAAAATGAATGCTTTTGACACAGCCATCCGGACGCTGGGAAATACGTACCTTGCACGTCGAACCGTCAGTTGACCTGGGTTTGTTCCAGTGACTGACGATCTTGGAGCGGATAGCGTGGACATAGTCGTAGGTCA